>JBEKAN010000094.1:0-12514 GCA_050015895.1 Verrucomicrobiota bacterium | reverse complement strand
GTGGGTGGGCTGGGGCTTCGCGGAGTTGGAGAAGGCGGGATATGCCGTGGGCAGCGCCTACACGGCGGTCAAGAACAAGGCGGCGACCCGGTTCCTCTACCGCGACCGGCTGTGGGCCGGGGCCGATTTGCTCGGGCTGGGGGTGGCTTCCTTCGGGCATTTGCAGGGGACGCATTACCAAAACGAGCACGATTTCGAGCCGTATGTCGCGGCGGTGCGTTCGGGCCGGCCGCCGGTATGCCGGGCCATGACGCCCACTGCGGACGAGCGGTTGATCCGGGAATTTATTTTGCAGCTCAAGCTGGGGGCGACCAGCCTCGCGTATTTCCAGAAGAAGTTCGGGGTGGATTTGCGCCAGCGTTTCGCCGAACCGTTGCGGCGCATCGAGGACTGGGGCTTCGGCGGAGTGGACGGGGCCGAGGTGCGCCTGAACCGGGAGGGGCTTCTCCAGGTGGACCGCCTGCTGCACGAGTTCTTCCTCCCCGAGCACCGGAACGCCCGCTACGCATGAAAGCAACCTCCATCCCACTCCCGGAACTGACGCCTTTCGCGCCCCGCTCCAACTATGCGGACACGTATCCGCTGGATGATTTTTGCGCGGCGCGCCGACTGCCGGTCCCCGCCATCAGCCGCCTCCAACCGGACGAAGTGCCGGAGCCTTACCGGTCGCTCCTGGTGCATGACCGGGACATGACTTCGGGGCTGGAGGCCTTTCACAAGCGCAAAATCCACATCCGGGTGGTCGCGCGCCGCACGCACGGCGATGAATACTTCCGCGAGGTCGTGCTGGAGCTGGACGGTTCGCACAAGCCGGTGGAATTCGGCGCGAGCAAAATCCGCCTCGACTTGTTTGACCACGAGCCGCGCGAGGCGATCCTGCGCGAGGTCCGGCCGCTGGGCAGGATTCTGCGCGCCTTTGACATCCAGTTTGGCAGCCGGCCCAGCGCCTATCTGCGGGTGGCGGCGGATTCCTTTATCGGCGGGGCGCTGCGGTTGCGGGGCCGGCAATTCCTCTTTGGACGGCGCAACACGCTGCTGGACGCCTGGGAACGCCCTCTGGCGGAGGTTGTGGAGATTCTGCCTCCGTGATTTCACCCGGCTCCGGCTGGCGCATCATTCGCACCCATGAAAAAATCAGACACGCTGGACGCAATCATCATTGGCGGAGGCCCGGCCGGCTCGGCCGCCGGAACGATCCTGGCCGGATTTGGGCACCGGGTCCTTCTGCTGGAGCGGGAGAAATTTCCGCGCTATCACATCGGCGAGTCGCTGCTGCCCTTCACCTTCCAGCCGCTGCAACGGCTGGGGTTGATTGACCGGATGCGGGCGTCGGCCTTTGTCAAGAAATACAGCGTGCAATTTGTCTCCCCGTCGGGCCGGGCCAGCCAGCCGTTTTATTTTTACACCCGCTACGACCGCGAGACCATCGCCCAGACCTGGCAGGTGTTGCGCTCGGAATTTGACCAAATGCTCCTGGACAACGCACGCGAAAAAGGGGTGGAGACCAGGGAACAGACGACCGTGCGGGAGTTGATCCGGGAAGGCGGGGCGGTCGTCGGACTCCGCGCCCAAACCCAGGGGGGCGAAGTCACGGAATATCGCGCCCCAATCACGCTGGATTGTTCGGGCAAGGAGGCCTTCGCCGCCGGGCGCAACAATTGGCGTGTCAAAGATCCCTTTCTCAACAAGATCGCCGTCTGGACTTATTTTCAGGGCGCGCAACGCGACGCGGGATTGGAAGAGGGCGCCACGACGGTGGCTTACGTGCCGGAAAAGGGGTGGTTCTGGTACATCCCACAGCACAACGACCGGATCAGCGTGGGCGTGGTGGCGGAGGGGAAATACCTGACCCGCGACGGCGTCCGCGAGCCGGAGCAGATTTTTCAGCGCGAGGTGGGGCAGAACCAGTGGATCCAGCGGCATCTGGCCCGGGGGCGGCAGACCGGCCCTTATTTCCTGACCAGCGAATACACGCACCACGCCCGGCATTGCGGCGAGCGGGGTTTGCTCCTGGTGGGGGACGCTTTTGCGTTTCTGGACCCGGTGTTTTCCTCCGGCGTAATGCTCGCCCTCAAGAGCGGGACGCTGGCCGGAGACGCGGTCCACCAGGCGATTGTGGAGAAGGATTTTTCGCCGGAGCGCTTCGCCGCCTACGGACGGTTCATTCGGGAGGGCGTGGAGAACATGCGCAAGCTGGTGTACGCCTTTTACAATCCCAAATTCAGTTTCCGGCACCTGACCAACAAATATCCGGAGGCCGCCGGCTGGGTGACCGACTGCCTGAGCGGCGATGTCAACAAAGATTTCTCCCCGCTCTGGAGGCAGATCGAGGAGTTCGTGCCGCTGCCGGAGGCCCTCCCCCTGGGCGGGCCGCTGAGAGATTGAACAACCACGGATGGATTGGTAGGGCGGGCACTCCGCTGCCCGCCGAGGCGCTCGAGCCAGTGTTGTTCCGAGCCTGTCCGCCGCGGCGCGCACGGAGTGCGCGCCCTACCTTTGATTCAGATTATTTTTTCAAAAAGGCGGTGAACAAATCAATGGGCAGGGGCAGGAAGGTGGTGGTGTTGTGCTCGCTGGCCATTTCGCGCATGGTCTGGAGATAGCGCAGTTGCAGCGCGATGGGCTCGTGGGAGATCAAGGCGGCGGCCTGCACCATTTTTTCGGCGGCCTGGAATTCGCCCTCGGCGTTGACGACCTTGGCGCGGCGCTCCCGCTCGGCCTCGGCCTGCTTGGCCATCGCCCGCTTCATGCTGTCGGGCAGCGCCACCTCCTTGACCTCGACGGAGGTGACCTTCACGCCCCACGGCTCGGTTTGCTTGTCAATAATCTCCTGCAGCTTGAGGTTGATCACGTCGCGCTGGGAGAGCAGATCGTCCAGCGGCGACTGTCCCAGCACGCTGCGCAGGGTGGTCTGGGCGATGAGCGAGGTGGCCTTCCAGTAGTTTTCCACCTTCACCACCGCCGCGTTGGGTTCCACCACGCGGAAATAAACCACCGCGTCCACCGTGGCGGGCACGTTGTCCTTGGTCATCACCTCTTGCTTGGGCACATCAATGGTCACGACGCGCAAATCAATCTTCACCATCTTGTCCACGATGGGGATGAGGAGGATCAAACCCGGCCCTTTGGCGCCGATGAGTTTGCCGAGGCGGAAGATCACTCCGCGCTCGTATTCGCGCAGGATGCGAATGGCCTGCGGCAGCACCACGACTGCGATGAAGATCAAAACAAACATTCCCGGCCCGATGCCGGTCTTGAAGAGGAAACTAATCAGTTGATCCATAATTTTCTTTCTCCTGGTTTAGGTTGGGGTTTTTACTTTCAAAGTCAGTCCCTCCACGCCGACGATTTCCACGGGCTGGCCCGGCTCCACCGGCGTTTCCGAGACGGCGTTCCACAATTCGCCCTCCACAAAAACACGCCCGCCCCGGGCGTCAATGGCGCGCAGCGCGGGCACGATTTTGCCCACCAGCGTCTCGCGGCCCGACCGCACCGGCAGGCGTTGCGCGCGCAGACCCGCGCCGAGGACGAAGAAGAAAAAGGCCGCGGTCACCAACGTCGCCGCAATAATGCTGGGGAGCGGGAGACGAAAGCCGGGGCCGGCATGGTTGAACAACAAGAGCGCGCCGAAGAAGAAGGACACAACGCCGCCGGCGGTGAGCACACCATGCGTCGGCGTGAAAAGGTCTATGGCGAACAAAATCATGGCCAGGCCCAGGAAGGCCACCCCCGCCAGATTGACGGGCAACACGGCGGACATGTAAAGCACAAGCACCAGCGCGATCGCGCCGACGACGCCCGGCAGGATCGCGCCCGGCGAGCTAAGCTCGCCGATCAGCCCGTACATGGCCGCCAGCGTCAGGAGCAGCATCACTTCCGGCGTCCAAAGCAGTTGGAACAATCTCTCGCTGGCGTCCATGGGAATCGCCGTCACGGCGGCCCCGCCGGTCCCCAATTTCTTTTGGCCGACTTGGCGGCTGTCCAGTTGCTGGAGCAGGTCGGGAATGTCCTTGGCGATGAGGTCAATGACATTCAGGTTGAGCGCCTCCTCCGCGGTGATGGAGGCGCTTTCGCGGACCGCCGTTTTGGCCCATTCGGCGTTGCGGCCGCGCCTTTGCGCGATGGCCTCAATCTCGCTGCTGGCGAAGTTCTCCAGCTTTTGCCGCATCACGTCGTCCAATTTCTCCGCCCCCTCGGCGCCCATTTCGATGGGGTGCGCCGCGCCGATGCTGGTGTTGGGGGCCATGGCGGCGACATCGGCCGCCATGGTGATGAAAGTCCCCGCGCTGGCGGCGTAGGCCCCCGGCGGCGCCACATAGACCACCGTCGGGACCTTCGAGGCGTAAAGCGTCTGCACGATTTCTTTGGTCGAATCCAGCAATCCGCCGGGCGTGTCCAATTGAATGACCAGGCAGGCGTCGCCGCGATTTTCCGCGATGCCGATGGCGCGGGTGATGTAACTGGCGGTGGCGGGCCCGATGGCGCCTTTGATTTCAATCAGGCTCACGTCGGCGGCTGGAAGGTTCGCCGCCCCTCCGAAAACCGCCGCCGCCATCAGAATTGGGATCAGATGTCTCATTATCCTCTCCAGGCACCAGCGTAACAGACGCCGCCCAAGCCGCAACACCTATTCCGCGCGCGATTTTTCATCTGGCGTTCTTTGCCCGCCAATTGTACCATCCGCGCCGCAAAGTTCGCAATAAACCATGATTGACTCTTGAACGCTGAAATCGTCAAACTGATCCACTGGTATCAATCCACCCTGGATTCCGGCGGCTATCCCCTGATTGCCGCGCTCATGACCATGGAGAGCACGATCCCGCTCATTCCCAGCGAATTGATCATCCCCTTCGCCGCGCAGCGCGCGCACGCCACCGGGCACCTCAGTCTGGCGGGGATTGTCTTGGCCGGCATGGCCGGGAATTGGGTCGGGGCCTCGGTGGTGTATTGGACATGCCGATGCGCCGGCCGCTCTCTGGTGTTGCGCTACGGGCGCTATTTTCGCGTGCCGGAATCCAAAGTCCACGCCGCGGAGAATTGGGCGGCGCGCTTCGGGCCTTGCGGCGTTTTTGTCGCGCGCCTGCTGCCCGGCGTGCGCCAAATTATCGGCATTCCGATGGGAATCGTGAAAATGGACTACAAATTGTATTCGCTTTTCACGCTGCTCGGCTCCGGCATCTGGTGCGCGGTGCTGGCGTGGGTCGGCGTCGCGGCGGGCAACGACGAAAGACTCCTGCGGGGCGATGTGCGCCAGATCACGCTTTGGCTCGCGGGACTGCTTGCCGTTCTGGGCTTTTTGTATTATTTTCTGGTGCGTCGCTTCACAAAGAAGCCTCTACAATGAAACCCATCACTTCCACCCCAAAAAAATACTCCCGCCGCGCCAAAGTCCTCATCTGGCTGGGTGGCGCGCTGGCGGTTTACACCATCCTCGGCTTCTTTGTCGCGCCGGCGGTCGTCAAGGCGCAAATGCTCAAGCGCCTGCCGCCCCTGCTCAAAAGGCCGGTCGCGGTCGCCGAAGTGCGGTGCAACCCGTTCGCCCTCTCGGCGACCATCCGCGGCTTTGCTGTCAATGAAACAAATGGAGCGCCTTTCGCCGGCTGGGACGAGATGTACGCCCGGCTGGGCTTCTCCTCGTTCTTCCGCCACGGCTGGGCGGTGCGCGAGATTTCCCTCACCCATCCTTTCGCCCAAATCCGCCGCGCCAGGGACGGCAAACTGAATTTTGACGACATCCTCGCCGCCCTCGCCACCCCCACCCCCGCCCCCGCCGCGCCCGGCGCGAAATCCGCCCTGCCGCTGGTGGTGATTGACATTCTCCACATTGACGGCGCGGATGTCTCGCTGGAGGATTCCGTGCCGCCCAAGCCCGTTCACACCAAGCTCCTGCCCGTCCACCTGAAGCTGGAAAATCTGAGCACCGCGCCGGGCGCGCACAATCCCTACACGTTCAAAGCCACCAGCGACACCGGGGAGTCGTTCCAGTGGTCCGGCGCCTTCACCCTGGATCCTGTTCAGGTCACCGGCCGTTTTGCCATCAAGGAGTTGGACCTTAAAAAATACTCGCCTTATCTCGCTTCTTTTGTCCTGGCCGACGTGGTGGACGGCCGGCTTGACGTGGCTTCGGATTACACCGCCGGTCTGGCCACCAACGGCCCGGAGCTTACCCTGTCAAAAATGGAGGTCCTGCTCCGGGACCTTTCCGTCAAGTCCACGGTCACCGGCGAGACAGTGGCGACCAATTCCTCAACGTCGGTGTCGCTGGCCGAGGCAGACCTTGGCAAGAGGCTCATCCACGTGACCTCGTTTTCCACCACGGATGGCTGGCTGCTCGTTCGGCGGGAGAAGGACGGCAAGATCAATCTCCTTTCCATGCTGGCCGCCTCCCCTGCGACAACCAACGCGCCGGGCGCCAGCCAGGTCCCGTGGACCGCCACAGTGGATGATATTGCCGTCGAGCGCTACGCGCTGCAAGTGGAGGACAAAACGCCGGACAAACCAGCCAAAATCGGTGTCAATGACATCGCCTTCAAGGCCAAAGGCTTCAGCACGGCGGGCGCCGCGCCAATCACCACCGACGTAGCGATGGTTTTGGGCGAGTCGGGCCGGTTCACCGGCAAAGGGACCGTCCGGCTGCAACCGCCGTCGGCGGAACTGGACCTGCAATTGGTGGGGCTGGACTTGCGCCCCTTCCAGCCCTACGTGGAGCAGCAGGCCAAACTGGCCGTCACAGGCGGCATGCTCAGTCTCCAGGGCCGCGTTGCCTACCATTCCGAGAAGGGTCTGCCAACGGCCACCTTTGAGGGCGACCTCGGCTTGACCAATTTCGTCACCGCCGACCTCCTCCATTACAAGGACTTTGTCGAATTCGACGCCCTGACAGTCAGCGGAATCAAATCCGCCTTCCAGCCCAATCGAGTCGAGGTGAAGGAAGTCAAGCTGGACGGTTTGAGCACCAGTGTGACGGTGGACTCCAACAATGTGATCAATCTTCTGACCGTGCTGCCCAAAAAGGCGTCCGCCGGCTCGAACGCCCCGCCGCCCGCCGCGCCCGCCGGGCCGGGTTTTCCCGCGGCGCTGGGGAGTTTTGTGTTTGACGACGCCTCGTTCCATTTCTCCGACCAGTCCATCGAGCCGAACTGCCTCTTTGACGTGCAGCGGATGGACGGCAGCGTCAAGGGCCTGACCTCTCAGCCGGACTCGCGGGCGGTGGTGGACGTGCATGGCAAGGTGGACGAGGTCTCCTCCTTTGCCGTCACTGGTGGAGTAAACTTATTGAGCACGGATTTGGTGGTCCATGTGGCCGTGGATTGCACGAATATTGACCTGACCCCTTTCACCCCCTACATGGAAAAATTCGCCGGCTATCCGCTCCAACGCGGGAAGCTCTTGCTGGATTTGAGCTACGACATCGCGCACCGCAAACTCGACGCCAGCAATATCGTCACCATCAAGGGGATGACTCTTGGCGCGCGCAACGACAGCACCAATGCGACTCATTTGCCGGTCAAGCTGGCCATCGCCCTGCTCAAGGACCGCAAGGGAAACATTGACCTGGACGTCCCCGTTCACGGCAGCATTGACGATCCAACCTTCCGCATCTGGCCCATTGTCAAGCAGGTCATTGGAAACCTTCTGGAAAAGGCGGCCACAGCGCCCTTCACGCTCCTGGGAAAGTTGTTCGGCGGCGGCGGCGAGGAGCTGAGTTATGTGGACTTCCAGCCCGGCCTGGCGGAAATCCCCGCGACGGAGCAGGAAAAAATCGTCAAGCTGTCCACGGCCCTTTTCGAACGGCCCGAACTGCACCTGGAAATCACCGCCACCGCCGATCCCCTCACCGACTCCCCGGCCCTGGCGCGGTTGAAATTGGACGACCAAATCCGGTCTTTGCGCGCCAAGGAACTCATCGCCGCCGGCACCCCCGCCGAAACCGTCCAGTCGGTGAAAGTTGAGCCTGCCGATTACTCGCGCCTGGTCAAAGCTCTCTATCTCCAGACCTTCGGCACCAACACGACCGACACCAACGTCGCGGCCGCGCCGCCGCCGCCGCCGACCACCCCGATTGTTCCCACAAACGTCCTCTCAAGTCCGCCTCCATCCGCTCCAGTTCCAGTTCCACCCCAACCGTCACATTTCAAGTTTTCTCCCCCCATTTTCGTCAAAGGCGGTGAATTAATGATGCAAAACACGCGGCCTGCCGCACCCAGGCAAAACACTTCGACGGTTGTTGCCCCGACGCCGCCGCCGGCTCCCGTCGGGGGCGGCGTGGCGCAATCCCCCGCCGGAACACCGACTGCGGCCCTGGCAAATACCAATGCCGCCCCGGAAGTCGAGCTGACCCCGGAGCAAATGGAAACCGCGTTGCTTGCGGGCATCCAGATCACTGCGGATGATCTGCGCGGCTTGATGGTGCAACGCGCCCACAGCGTGCAGGCGGCGCTGGCCAAAACCGGCAAAGTGGAAGGCGCGCGCATGTCTGTCTTGTCCCCCAGGCTGGTCAGCCTGACGGCCAAAGGCCAGGCCCGCGCCACCCTTGCCCTCGACTAATCTTAATCCTTTTCACTCCAGCCCCGCTCGCTTTAATCTCCTGTGGAATGACTTCCGCTGAAATTCGACAGTCCTTTTTGGATTTCTTCAAATCCAAGGGGCACACCATTGTGCCCTCCGCCAGCTTGATGCCCGACTCCCCCGGCCTGCTCTTCACCAACGCCGGCATGAACCAGTTCGTCCCCATTTTCCTCAACGAGCGCGCCGCCGACGTGGACAAATGGCCCGGCGCCATCCCCGGCAAGCCCACCCGCGCCGCCGACACCCAGAAGTGCATCCGCGCCGGCGGCAAGCACAACGACCTGGAGGACGTCGGCCTGGACACCTATCACCACACCTTCTTCGAGATGCTGGGCAACTGGAGCTTTGGCGATTATTTCAAAAAGGAGGCCATCGGGTGGGCCTGGGAACTGGTCACCGAAGTGTGGAAATTCCCCAAGCACCGCCTTTACGCCACCGTCTATCGCCCCGACAAATCCAAAGGCGACCCCAGCGATTTCGACCAGGAGGCCTACGATTTCTGGGCCGCCAAATTCACCGCCGCCGGTCTGGACCCCAAAATCCACATCGTCCACGGCGGCAAGAAGGACAATTTCTGGATGATGGGCGAGACCGGCCCGTGCGGACCCTGCTCCGAAATTCATGTTGACCTGACGCCCGCCGGCGACACCCAGGGCGCACTTGTCAACAAAGGCGACGCCCGTTGCATCGAGATTTGGAATCTGGTTTTCATCCAATTCAACGCCAATCCCGACAGCACGTTCGCGCCCCTGCCCGCCAGGCATGTGGACACAGGCATGGGATTCGAGCGCGTGACCGGCATCATGCAGAACACGAGGGGGTTCACTGATTTCACGGGCACCATATCCAATTACGAGACCGACATTTTCCGCCCCATCTTCGACAAACTCGAAAAACTCAGCGGCAAAAAATACGCCAGCACGCTTCCCAAATCCGCAACCACCGGGGAGAGCGATCAGGAAAAAACCGATGTGGCCTTCCGCGTCATCGCCGATCACATCCGCACACTGAGCTTCTCCATCGCCGACGGAATTCTCCCCGGCAACACAGACCGCAACTACGTCCTGCGTCGCATCCTTCGCCGCGCCGTGCGCTACGGCCGCACCCTCGGTTTCCACGAGCCATTCTTCTACAAACTGGTCGAAGTCCTCACGGAGAAAATGGGCGATGTATTCCCGGAACTGCGTAAGAAGCAGTCGCATGTCCAGGAAGTCATCAAGGCCGAAGAGGAGGCGTTTAATCGGACTCTCGACAAAGGAATAGTTCTTTTCGAAAACGAGTATTTTTTGGACGCGATTAAAAGAGCTGCGGAAAAGGAGGGAATGCGCTGTAGAATCGGTTCTCAAGAGGGATACCTTGATAAAGACGCTCAGGGAAAAACCAAAATCTCGAAACTCTTGTGGACCCATGTCAAATTCATGCGTGGCGAAGAGGAAATTGCCAATTACTCGTTGGCCGAATTACGACGCGGAGCCTGGAGGAAGCATTTGGAGTCAGTGCCAGAGATTACCGGTCAAGACGCCTTCGAACTTTATGACACCTACGGGTTCCCTGTTGACCTGACTGAGTTGATGGCTCACGAGAACTACATGACAGTGGATACTAAGGAGCTTGAAGAGTTGATGGAATTTCAGCGCGCCCGCGCCCGCGCGGCGCAGAAAAAGGAAATCATCGCCGCCTCCAACATAGACACCTCCCGGCCCACGCGCTTCGTGGGGTTCGATCACCTGCGCGCCTCCGCCACCGTCCTCGATGCCGTCAAGGTGAAGGACAAAATCGCCGTCACGCTCGATGCCTCTCCGCTTTACGCGGAAATGGGCGGACAAGTCGGCGACACCGGCGAGATTTCCGCGGGCGGAAAAATCTGGCGCATTGTCAACACTCAGAAAACCGGCAACACCTTCCTGCACTTCCTCGCGGACAAGGACGCCCCGGCGCCGGGCGCAACGGTGGAGTTGTCCGTCAACGCCCCGCGCCGCGCCGCCATTCAGCGCCATCACACCGTCACCCACCTCCTCCATTGGGCCTTGCACGAAGTCGTGAGCCACGACGCCACCCAGAAAGGCTCCTACGTGGGACCCGACAAATTGACTTTCGATTTCAGCAGCGCCGCCATGACTCCCGCGCAAGTCGCCGATGTGGAGAAACTGGTCAACGAGCGCATCCTCGAAAACGCCGGCGTCGTCTGGACGGAGGTTCCCTACGCCGAAATCAAGGGCCGCAAAGAGGTGATGCAGTTCTTCGGCGAAAAATACGGCGACGTTGTCCGCGTCGTCCAAATCGGCGGGCGCGCCGGGGGGTTGGACGGTTATTCCATGGAGCTTTGCGGCGGCACACACACACGCGCAACGGGCGAGATCGGGCTGTTTCGCATTTTGGGCGAGAGCGCGGTCGCCGCGGGAATCCGGCGCATCGAAGCCGTCGCCGGCCTGCGCGCCTACGAGAAAAGCCACGGAGAGGCCGCGCTGATTTCAACCCTGGCCGCCAAAGTCAATTCCCCCGTGATCGAGTTGGAGAAAAAGATCGAATCCCTCCTCGCCCAGCAAAAGGACTTGGAAAAGCAGATCAAAGCCGCGCAGCAAAAACAGGCCGCCGAACTCGCGCGCGCTTTGATAAAGAACGCCCAGGTGGCCGGGGCCGCCCCGTCCATCATCGGGAACCTCGGCGCCGCCGGTGGTGATTTGCTGCAGGCGGTCGCCGACGCGTTGAGAGGCCAGTTCAAAGGCGTCGTCGTGCTGGGCGGTTGCGCCAACGGGGCCGTTTCCCTCGTGGCGTCCGTCTCGCCCGATTTCACCGCCAAATTGCAGGCGGGCAAGATCATTCAAGCCATCGCCCCGATGGTCGGCGGCAAGGGCGGCGGCCGGCCGGACAACGCCCGCGGCGGCGGCAAAGACGCGGCCAAACTCCCCGCCGCCCTCGACAAGGCCCGCGAGTGGATCGCCGCCAACTGCCCGATTTAGGATGAATCTTTGGCTTGACGCCATCGCCGCCGCGTCGTTTGCCGCCGTCGGCGCCTTGCTCGGCTGGATGTTCTCCCGCCTTCGGAATCCATGCTGGATGTTCGGCTATTTCATCCCTCTTGCGTTGGTGCTGGCTTACGGGGTCGCCCTGCATTATCCGGCCCTGGCATTCACGCCGCCGGTCTCCTGGATGATGATGGGGCGGAAAAAATTCGCCGTGCTGGGCTTTGTGGCAGCGATGGTTCTGACGACGCCCTTGTCCCGTCTGCCAAAAAAGCGGGATCGCCTGGTGGTTCTCCTGTTCATGCTCGTGCTGGTTTTCGTCAGGTCGGTCTGGCCCTTTCTCGCGCCCCTGGCGAATCGCGGGCGGCTCGAACACCTGCAAACCAATGTCGGGGCGGACGGGGTCTGCCGCCAAACCACCGATTACACCTGCGGGCCAGCCGCCGCCGTCACGGCGCTCCGCCAACTCGGTTTCCCCTCCGAAGAAGGGAATATCGCCATCCTTTCCCGCACCAGTTCCACCACGGGAACCCCGCCCGACCTTCTTGCGGAAGCGCTGCAAAATGAATATGGCAAAGCCGGTTTGGCGGTCCAATTCCGTCCGTTCAAGGACATCACGGAATTGAGACAAGCGGGCTTGACGCTCGCCGTCGTCAAATTTGGTTTTCTGGTGGACCACTACGTGACCGTCCTCGGCGTCACCGACTCCGAGGTGATCGTCGGCGACCCTTTGGGCGGGTTGGACAAGATGCCCCGCGACCAATTCCTCAAAAAGTGGCGTTTCGAGGGCATCGTGCTAACGCGGAGCCGGTGAGTTCATTCTGTGGATGAGGAATAAGTTGCCTTTGGCCCTTCCCGCCCTATACTAATGCCCATGCCAGCGTACCACGACGCCTCAGATTTTGTTGACAGCGATTTTCAGTCCGCCCAGCAGGCCGCCTACACCGCCCCCCCCCCCCCCCCCCCCCCCCCCCCCCCCCCGG
>JBEKAN010000093.1:0-12657 GCA_050015895.1 Verrucomicrobiota bacterium | reverse complement strand
ACAGTCGTGGCCGGAGAAACCGTGCGCGACACGGTGGTTTACGTCTCCAAAGGCGCCCTGGTCGAAGTCACGGTGGCCATCACCAATGACGCAAAGCCTCTCGCAAACGTGCCGGTGTCATCGAGCCAATCAACCGCCTACACGGGCGCCAACGGTGTCGCCCTGCTGCGGGTGCCAACCGGCAAAAGCTGGTTCTCCGCAAGGAACAACTGGCGCTCCCAAAATACCGAAGTCGAAGTCCAGGCCGGCCTCACCAATCATGTCCGCATCGAGTTGCCCACGCCCCCAAGTATCTCCGGCACCGTGCGCGATGCCTCGGGCGCGCCCGCCCCGCGGTCGCTCGTTTCATTCCATCCTGGCCAATATCCCGATGCGCCGGATTACTCCGAGGTGACAACGGATAAAAACGGGCGCTATGAGGTCACTCTGAAACTCAGCCGGGAAGATATGGGGTGGGATGGGCCGATCAGTGAGACTAATGCTATTATGGCCCGCGATCCGGAGCGAAACCTCGTCGCAATCCAGGAGTTCAAAGAGCTTCCAACCAACCTGGACCTTGTCCTCCAACCCGGAATCACCCTCTCCGGTTCCGTCAAGGACACCCAGGGCGCGCCTGTCACCAACGCCACCGTGGACCTCCGGTTTCTGCTCGGCAGAATGCTGCCCCCGTGGACTCCGCAACCGGCCAAAGTCAACGCGCAGGGCCTGTTTTCTTTCACGGCCATGCCGCAGGGACGCCAGTATTTCATTCAACAAGTCACCGCCAAAGGCTACGGCGCGGCCTACTCCGAGGTGAAAGCCGAGGATACGAAAACCAACCATTATGAATTCCCCGCCTTTGTGCTCAAACGCGCCGACCGCAAACTGTCCGGTCAAGTATTGGGCCAGGACGGAAAGCCCTTTGCCGGGGCCGAGGTCAACTTTAGTGGCGTTGGACAACCCAGGAGACAAATATGGTCTTCTGCGAGCGTGAAGTCAGACACCAACGGGCGCTTTGCCTTTGACGCGGTGTGCGAGGGCCAGGTCACCGTTTCCGTCAATTATAACAACACCCGCGGCAATATTTCCGCCCAGGGCGGCGACACCAATGTCGTTGTCCGTCTTGGCGTCAATCTGGTCAATTACGGGCAAAATCAAGCCCCGCCGCGCAATATCGCCGGAACCGTCCGCGACCCCTCCGGCGCGCCCGCCCCCGGCGTCACGATGTCGCTGAACCCTGTCCAGGGACGAACAATTGATACTCAGACAGACTCCGATGGACGGTACGAATTCACATGGCAGCCGCGGCGGTCTGGGGAGCCAGCCACTTGGCTGCTGGCCCGCGATGTCAAGAACGGCTATGCCGCGATTCATCCGGTGGACGAACAAACGACAAACCTCGACTTGACAATGCAAGTGGGCCTGACCCTTTCCACGCGCGTTCAGGACAGCGGCGGCCGGCAGTTGACCAACGCCACAGCCATAACGACGGTCTGGGCGGAGCCGAACAGGGGCTTCAGCTTGAATCCGCAGCCGATGATCCGGGATGACGACGGCCTCTTCCGACTCAACGCCCTCCCGCAGGGCCTCCACTACGCTCTCCGCGTTGAGTCCCCCGGCTACTCCTTCGCCAGACTGGATGCGGAGGCCGGGGACACCAAAACCATTTTCCTCGCGTTGCCGCCCAGTATCCTCGCTGCGACCAACCACCAAGTCGCGGGCGTCGTCTTGGGTCTGGACGGCAAGCCGGCTCCCTTCGTCGCAATGCAGCTTCTCGCAAGAGACCAGGGGGTCCAGCAGTCACAAACCGACTCCGACGGGCGCTTTGTCTTTGAGGGTCTCGGCCTTGGCCCGGTTGTGGTTTATGCCGGGGGGCGTTCCGGCGCCGCCTCCGCCTGGGGCGGCGATACCAATCTTGTCATCCGAATGCAGCCGCCAGGCTCGGCGGCTAATCCAGCCAGCCGAAATATCGCCAGCGCGCAGGTCACCAATTCCGGCACGGTGTTGGATCCTTCCGGCGCGCCTGCTCCGGGCGTGTTCCTGTCGGTGGGGCCTTCCTTCGGCACGAACAACAAGATCCAGAGCGACTCTGCCGGCAATTACGCGCTCCACTGGACCACCGTGCCCATCCGCGGGATTGTCAATGCTTCCCTCCTCGCTCGCGACCCTGAGCACAATTGGGCCGCGTTTGCCGCCTTGGATGCCACGACCAAGAATCTGGATCTGCGCCTGCAACCGGGGTTCACCCTGTCCGGCGCCGTGCGCGATGCCGATGGCAAGCCGTTGGCCGGGGCCGCCGTGCTGATCTATCTGCGCCTCCCCGGCCCGGGGTCCGCCTCCCAATCCTTGCCGCCAACCAACACCGACGCCCAAGGGGTGTTCTCCCTGGGCGCGCTGCCGCGGGGGGCGGCCTGCACGGTGGACGTGGCCGCCGCGGGCTACGGCTCCAACACCACCACCGCGCCCTCCAGCAAGACCCAAACCAGCCAGCTCAAACTGCCACCCATTGCGCTCAAACTGGCCAATCAAATAGTGGCGGGGCGGGTCGTCGGCGAGGACGGCAAACCCTGCTGGGGCGCCCAAGTCACGGTCCGCGGCGAAGGCCAGCCCGCCCCCAAACCTGGCCGCACCGATTCCAATGGGAATTTTGTCCTCCAGGATGTCTGCCAGGGGCCGGTGGAGGTGCGCGCGGTCCTTTCGGCCGGGATGAACCAGGGCCGGACTCTCGTCGGCGTGCTCCAGGCCAATGGCGGCGAGACCAATCTCATTGTGCGACTCGGAATGCAAAACGGCGTCCCTGCCGTTTTCCCGGTTGACCAAGGCCCCGGTCCCGTAAACCGCCCCTCTGCCCCTTCCGCCTCGCAACCGTAATCCACATTTTCCAACCAGAGAGACTCCTTATGAAATCATTCCAAAATTGGTTTTTGATTCTGGTCCCCGCTTTGCTTTTTAGCCCGCCTTGCCCGGGCCAGAACTCCCCATCGCCTGCCTCCAATGCCGCTCCGGCACTGACGATTTCCGGCACGGTGTTCAATCCCTTCGACGCGCCCGCCGCCGGAGTGGTCATCTTGGTCGCTTCGGGAAGCCGAGAGTCGGAAACACCAATCAAAAGTGACGCCGACGGAAGATATACGCTCCACTGGACCGGCCCGCCAACGAACCGGGGAATGCCAAACCTCGCCTGTTCGCTGGTTGCGCGCGACGTGGCGCACAACTTTGCCTCAAGCCTTCTGATTGAAACAACAACCACCAATCTGGACATCCACCTGCAACCCGGCTTGACGATCTCCGCCACCGTGCGGGACCCCAATGGCAACCCGATCCCCAATGCAACAATTTATGTGAACTATTCTCCGGGCGACAACAGCCATGGGACTTCCATTCCCACCCAGGACAACAAGGCCGATGCTCAGGGCCGTTTTCAAATCACCGCCCTGCCTCATGGCTGCCGCTACTTGGTTCAGGCCATGGCCCCAGGCTACGGAATGGGCAGCTATCAAAATGTGCAAGAGACTCAAACCCTGAGCACCCACTTCGATCTGCCCCCTTTCGTTCTCAAATTCGCCAACCTCAAACTCGCCGGGCAAGTGTTGGACGCGGACGGACAACCGGTTCCGGCGGTCCGGGTGGGGATTTCAGGCAAAGAGCAAGTTCTCACCAACGTGCTCGCGGATGCCACAGGACACTTCTCCGCCGTGGTCTGTGAAGGTTCTGTCAACGCTTCCGCCCGCGCTCAAGGGGCATACGGTTCCGCGCAAACAGTTGGGGGCGACACCAATCTGATCGTTCGGATAGTCAAAAGCAAAAATGCCTTCATGACCGAAGACAACGGCGGCCTTGTCATTAAAGGCAAAGTGTTTGATCTCACCGGCACGCCGGCGCCGGGCGTGCAAGTGTCCTTCCACCCTGGGCATTATCCCGGACAGCCCGAATACGCCGAAGCCATGACAGATAATAACGGGCGATATGCGTTGAAGCTGGAGTTTATCCCCTATATCGCTTTCACTGGCAGCACTGGCCGAATAGACCCGACGAATTGCGTCTTGGCTCGCGATTTGGGGCGGAACCTCGCCGCAGTCCACGAAATGAGCGAAAACCCGACCAACCTTGACCTGAACCTGCAGCCGGGAATCATCTTGTCAGGTTTCGTGAAGGACACGAAGGGAGCGCCGATAACCAACGCCTTGGTGAATCTCGGCTTCTACAACAGATGGACCGGCGGTCAATGGTACGAGTTGGCGCCGAGGCCGGTCCCAGTGGATGCGCAAGGTCTGTTTTCCATCCCGGCTCTGCCGCGTGGACACATGTTCGTGATTGACCCGGTCACCGCCAAAGGATACGGCTCGACCAGCCTCTATCTCTCAACCAATTTCACCCAAACCAACTACTTCGAGTTCCACGAGACTGTCCTCAAGACGGCTGACCGCAAACTCGCCGGGCAGGTCTTGGACAGCGACGGAAAGGCCTTTGCCGGCGCGGTGGTGCGGTTCGAGGGCACGGGGCAACCGGGGGGTTTGAACACCACCAAGACCGACGCCCGGGGACACTTCGCCTTCGACGGCGTGTGCGAGGGGGAACTTCAAGTCTCGGCCTATTTTCAAGGGCCTCCCAGACTCCTGACTACCGCTGGAGGAGCGGCGAAAGTTCAGTCCGGCGACACCAACATCATCCTCCGTCTGCAAGACCCGCGTGCTCGAACAAGCGGCCTCCAGCGCGGCGGCGTCCCGCGTCCGGGTGTTGTGCAGCCGCGCGGCAACTCCCCCTCCCAGGGAACCCCGGCCCCCTTGCCGTTCGATTAATCAATGTTTTTCTTTGTGTTCCTTTGCGGCCAATTCATTTGTCCTGCCCAAGTAAAACAAACCTGGCTCGCCAAGTGCAACAACGGCATCACCAACGGCACCAATCAGGCCGTCAAAATGGCCCTGGACGCCGCCGGCAACATTCTTCAACCGGACACCTGGTAATCCTGAATATCCCTGATTAAGAGCTTCACCCACCAGGCTTTCGTCAACCTGCCTATATTCTGACGGCTCCCTGACGGCTCCCTGACGGCTTTCTGACGGGTCCAACCTCAACAACAGCCCATTTTTACGGGGCTCCTGACGGGTTGACGGCTCAAAACCCCCTGGAGCCCCCCTTCCGCAGGCCCCAAGCCAGTCTCACTCACAACTCCCAACTCAACACTCTGAACTCTGGAAGCCCTCCCGCCTTCGCCCTCCGCCCCGCCGCGGGCGAAGATGGTGGAGGCGGCGGGAGTTGAACCCGCGTCCCTGCCAAATTTGCCAGCCGCGACTACATGCTTAGTCAGAAGAGAGTCTCAACCGCCGGATACCGTTCTGACGCGAATCCGACAGCCCAGCCCGCATGAAAAAGTCTCGATGTGACGCGCGCGGACCCCGCGCCCCATCCAGCCTGCTGTGGCGTTCGTCCTTCGTAGCAGGTGTCCAAAGGCGGACGTCGCGGCGCATTTAGGCCGCGAGAGCTAATTCTTGGTTAGCACTTGTTTTTGGTCCGATGTTTAACGAGGCCAACGAACCATCCTCGGCATGCCGCCTCCGGCGCGTTTTTCAGGTCGAAACCAGTACGCCCCCCCATCAGCACCCGCAACATCGCCCATTTCCCATCCCGGCGCAAGAACCAAACTCAAGCGCCGAATCCGCTTGCCCCCGCGCCGCAAGCGTGCCAAACATCTCCACTGGGAACGCGCCAGGAGACGGCGGAACGCCGCTCCGCGCGCGCCCCGCGCAACATGACCGCAACCCAATCCACCGGCCAAAAACGCTTGTGCGTCTGGGCGGAAACCCCGGAGGCGCACCGTCACCTCCAAGCCCGTCTGCCCAAATTCCGCCGCTTCCTCATGCCCGTCTATTTCCACGGCCATGAGCTGGCCGACGTCATCAACATCGGCCGCCTGGACGGCGTGGTTTTCTACTCCCCCAACGCCTCGCTGGTGAAGCTGACCCTGAGCCTGCTGGAGGAACAATGCCCCGCCTGTTCCCGCTTCGTCGTTTGCGCCCCCAAAGACGAGGCCCTCTTTCGTTCGTGGAACGGCATTCCCCCAACCATCCTCAAAGAGGACGAAAAGCCGGAGACATGGGAGGATCGCATCGAAAGAGCCATGCTCCTCAATCAGTGGCTGCGGAAACCGGAATTCCGGTTGATCCTGCCCCGCCTTCGCACCATCCCCAGCCTGCCGGAATCCCACCACCGCGTCGTCGAAGCCCTGCAAAATCCGGATTTCCACACCGACGATGTCGCCCGTCTCATCAGCCACGACGTCGCCCTGACCGCCCAACTGCTCAAAATCGTCAACTCCGCCGCATTGGGGATGGCCCACCCCATCCATTCCATTCCTGCGGCCGTCACTGTCCTGGGCGTCGCCCGGCTCCAATCTCTGGTCATGTCCGCCTGGGCCTTCTTTTTCGCCGACGAGAAAACGTGCCCCGGCTTCAGTCCCGCCGCCGAATGGAGCCACGCCCTGGCCGTGGCCGAGGCTTCCCAGAAACTTGCCCAAGAGCGGCGCGCCAAACCCGGCATCATCGAGGCCGCCTTTGTCACCGGCCTCCTGCATGACGTCGGCAAAGTGATGCTCGCCGCAAACTCGCCCGACACCTACGCGGGCATCCTGGCCCTTGCCAAGAAACAAAAGAAGCCGCTCTGGGAGGCCGAAAAGGAAGTTCTGACCTACACCCATGCCGAAGTGGGCGCTTGCGTCCTGGGCCTGTGGGGCCTGGACCTCTTCATCGTGGAAGCCATCTCCCATCATCACGACCCCGCGCTGCACGACAGCCAGGAAATCACCCCCTCCAAGCTGGTCTATGACGCCAACCTCCAAGTCCGCGCCGCCGCGCATGTCCAGGATCAGCCACTGTGATTTCCAGAAGATTTCCGCCAAGAACCAGGATCGCTTTATGAACGCACTGTTCAAAACTCTCTTCAGATCATCGCTCCCCATCGTCGTTGGCCTTTGGCTGGGGGCCTTCGCCTGCCGGCCGGCGGCGGCGGATCAAGTCATCGCTCTCAACGGGACCGCCGGTGGAAAAGTCTTCGAGGGCGTGGGCGCGGTCAGCGGCGGGGGCGCCACGTCCGTCTTGTTGAAGGATTATCCGGAGCCGCAGCGCGGCCAGATCCTGGATTTTCTCTTCAAGCCGCGCTTCGGGGCCGCGATGTCCGCCCTCTTTGTCGAGGTCCCCGGCGACGGCAATTCGACGCAAGGCTCGGAACTGAGCCACATGCACACGCGCAACGACGAGAATTACAGCCGCGGCTATGAATGGTGGCTGATGAGCGAGGCCAAGAGGAGAAACCCGGACATCACGCTGGACGGCTGCGCCTGGGGCTGCCCCGGATGGGTGGGCGACGGCAACTTCTGGTCGCAGGACATGTGCGACTATTACGCAAAGTGGATTCTGGGCCTCAAGAAAGTGTACGGTCTGGACCTGGACGCCATCGGCTGCCGGAATGAAAAGGGCGTCAACGAGGATTATGTGAAGAAGTTCCGCTCCACGCTCGACGCCGCCGGACTGGAAAAAGTCAGAATTCACGGCTTCGACAATTGGGACAAAACAAAATTCGACTGGACCAAGGACTTGAACACCGACCCGGAGCTGAACAAGGCGGTGGCCATCCTCAGCAACCACACCATGGCCACCGCGCCCACGCCCCCCGACGTGAGGAAACTCGCCGACACGCTGAACAAACCCATTTGGAACAGCGAGGAGCACGTCTATAAACACGGCTTCGACTGCGAGATCAGCCTCATCCAGGCCTTCAATCAGAATTATATCGTCAGCGGCGTCACCAAGGTGGTCTGCTGGTACCTGGTCTCCTCCGTCTATCCAATCGAGCCGTACCCGGATGTCACCGTCATCGTCGCCAACTCGCCCTGGAGCGGACATTACACGGTCAATACCGCGCTCTGGGCCTACGCGCATTACGGCCAGTTTGTGAAGGTCGGCTGGAAATACCAGGATGCCGGCTGCGGCAAACTTTCCGGCGGGGGAACTTTCGTGACCATGACTTCGGGGGCCGATTACAGCACGATCATCGAGACCAAAGGCGCGACCGCGAGCCAGAAAATTTCATTTCAAATTGCCGGCGGCCTTTCCACGGGCAAGGTCTGTGTCTGGCGCAGCAACGAACGGGAACAGTTCGTCCGACTGGACGACCTCACGCCAGTCGTCGGCGCAATGGAGGGCACCAGCGTCAGGACAACCTCCGGCTCGTTCGACCTGACCGTGGAGCCAAACTCCATCTACACGGTTTCCACCACGAGCGGACAACAAAAAGGCTCTGTGGAGGGCATTCCAGCCGAGAAAGGATTTCCGTTCCCCTATTACGAGACTTTTGATCATTACACAAACCCGAAGTTATGGGGCTATCTCCCGTATTACACGGCGGACATCTGCGGCGGGTTTGAAATCGCCGACCGCCCGGACGGCCCCGGCAAATGCCTGCGCCAGGTGATAGACAAAGCGGCCAATAGCTGGGCGCCGGAATGGAGTCCTTACACCATCATCGGCGATGAGAAGTGGTCGGATTACGAGGTGAGCGCGGATGTTTATTTTGACAACGGCGGATGGGCCGGGGTGATGGGCCGTGTCAACAATACCGGGAGCGGCTACGGATGCAATCCCAAGGGCTATTATTTGCGGCTGGACGCGGACGGGAAATGCTCGCTCTACACAGCGGCGAGCCAGGGGCGGAACAGCCCCGCCGCGGGCCGCCAACTGGCCACCAACCAGGTGGAAAACCTGGAAACAAACCGCTGGCACAACCTGAAACTCCAGTTCACCGGAAGGACCCTCACGGCCTTGGTGGACAACAAACCGGTGATGACCGCGGACGACGGAACCTACGCCGCCGGCATGGCCGGGCTGGTCACCGGCGGCGAGGGCAAATCCAGAAACAGCGCCCTGTTCGCCAACCTCATCATCAACTCCGTCAACGGCCCCAAGCCCGCGCCGACCGTGTTCACCCAGGACGCCTATCCTATGTACTTGAAATAAGACTGGCCTGGAAATTTTCCACGAAAAATCGCTTCCCCTTTGGAACCACTCGATGTCCCTCGTCTGAAAGTTTGCGGGTCAATTCGGAAATGCCGCCCGGATATTTTGGATTCAATTCGCCCTTGGATTTCAAGGTGCGCCAATAGGGGGTTGTCTCCTTCACGCCCTCGGCGGCGGCTTCCGCCGCGGCGTGCGCCGCAATCCAGGCAAAAATTCCCGTGGTCAGGGGACATGCCATGGTCGCGCCGTGTCTTCGCGCGAGGATTTTGCGCATTTCGTCAATGGTGGTCAGCTTGCCCTTCGGCACACGGCGCATCAACTCGTCCACCTCCATCGGCGCGGGGATGACGAACGTGCCCTCGCCCCAGCGTTTGCTTTTCGCATGGTCAATTTGACAGACTTTCGGATAGCCTTTGTTGTCCGCCAGTTTTTCCCGCCAGGAGGTCTTTTTCTTGCTCATATGAGATCGGGGGGAACGCCGCCCCATTCATCCTGATTTGTGGATCAATCCCCGGAATTGTGCGAATAGCGGCGTCGAGTCATGCGGGCCGGGGGAGGCCTCGGGGTGGTATTGCACACAGAACACAGGCCGGGTTTTGTGGCGCAGGCCCTCGACAGTCTGGTCGTTGAGGTTGATCCGGTCCACCACCACCTCCTCCGAAAGCGTGGCGGGGTCCACCGCGAAACCGTGGTTCTGCGAGGTGATTTCGACTCTGCCCGTTTCCAAATCCTTCACCGGCTGGTTGGCGCCGCGATGGCCGAACTTGAGCTTGAAAGTTCTTCCGCCGAAGGCCTGGCCCAAAATCTGGTGCCCCAGGCAGATTCCGAAAATCGGAATGCCGTGGCGCACAAGGTCGCGCACCGCATGGACCGCGTAGCCGAGGACCGAGGGATCACCCGGCCCGTTGGAAAGAAAAATGCCGGCGGGCTTGTAGGCCAGCGCCTCGGCGGCTGTCGCGGTGGCCGGAACGACTTGCACACGGAACCCGTGCTGGCGGAGACGGCGCAGAATGTTGTATTTCATCCCGTAATCAAACGCCACCACCGGAATGTCCGCCGGCGGCAGGGGCGGCGTGGCGCCGGAACTTTGCGCGCCCCGCGCCAGTTGGAAAATTCCGCTGAGGCCGTCGCTCTCGTCCCAGAGAAACGGCTTTTTGTGCGTGACTTCCTTCACGTAATCCACGCCCAAAATGCCGGGCCAGTCCCGCGCCCGCGCGACGGCTTCTTCGTCCGGCACCGCCGGCACGGCGATAAAGCCTTTGAGGACGCCGCGCACGCGGAGTTTTTTGGTCAGAGCGCGGGTGTCCAGGCCCTGGATTGCCGGGATGCCGTTGTTCTCCAGGTAAAGGGCCAGGGAGGTTTGCGCGCGCCAATTGCTGGCCACCGGCGAAAGTTCGCGGATGACAAAGCCCGCCACGTGCGGCTGCCAGGATTCCACGTCCTGTTCGTTGACACCATAGTTGCCGATGAGCGGGTAGGTCATGGTGACGATCTGCCCTCTGTACGAGGGGTCGGTGAGGATTTCCTGGTAGCCGGTCATGGAGGTGTTGAAGCAAACTTCGCCGCAGGCCTGGGCGGGCGCGCCAAATCCCTGGCCGTGAAACACCGAACCGTCCTCCAGCGCGAGAACGGCGTCCCATTGTGGCTTCGGGGCCGTCATTGCTTTTTCTTCGCTTTTTCAAGCTGGGCGATCATCGCGCGCGGCCCCCCGTCCAGATAGCCGGCTTGCTTCCAGAGGACTTTGCCCTCGGGACTCAGCGCCAAGATCGTGGGAAATCCCTCCACTGCGAATCTGTTGGTCAGCGCCTGGTTGGCCGCCTCCAATTCGGGCGGTTGTTTTATGCCTGCGGGAAAATCTATTTGAACGAGCACCAAATTGGTTTTGGCGTAATCCTGGAACTGCGGTTTCTGGAAAACATCCTGGTCCAGCTCCTTGCAGAAGACGCACCAATCCGAGCCGGTCACGTCAATGAACACCAGCTTGTTCTCCTTTTTGGCCTGGGCCTGGGCGTCGGGCAGGCTGGTCAGCCAGGCCAGATTCCCGGCCTGCAGCGAGAGCGCCATCCCGCACACCCCCAAACAAAATACAATTCTTCTCATATTTCAAATTGCCGTCAAGGCGCGACCGCCAACGCGCGCCCCGCGCCCGCCTCCCGGCCGGCGAAGGCAATCCCGCCCCGCACTATAACCGCCGTCGCCCTGCCTTTCAAGCGCCACCCGGAAAAGGGACTGTTCTTCGACTTGCTGGCCGTCTCGGCCGTGTCAAACACCCATTCCTCGTCGGGGTCGAACACGGTCACGTCCCCGTCCGCGCCGACGCGCAGGGTGCCTTTGTCGCGCAGTCGCAGCAGGCGGGCGGGGGCGACGGTGAATTTGGCGATCAGATCCGAAAGCGAAAGCCTCCGGGCATGGTAAAGCCGCATGAGCGAGAGGGCCAGTTCGGTCTCGAAGCCGACGATGCCAAAGGGGGCGTAATCGAACTCCACTTCCTTCTCGAAATCGCAATGCGGCGCGTGGTCGCTGCTGATGATCTCCAATGTGCCGTCCACCAGGCCCTCGATGACCGCCGCCCGGTCCTCCGCCGCCCGCAGGGGCGGATTCATTTTGAAATTCGTGTCGTAGGAGGGCCAGCGCGGCAGTTCGCCTTTGGGACCGGCAATCAGGTCCCGGCCGTCGCCGCCCCAAAAGGCCTCGCTGCCGGCCAGGACGGTGTCGGTGAGAGTGAAATGATGGGGGCAGGCCTCGCCGGAGACGGGCACGCCGCGCGCCTTGGCCTCGCGCAACAACTGCACGCTGCCCGCCGCGCTGACGTGCTGGCAATGAATGTGCGCGCCGGTCAGTCCCGCCAGCAGGATGTTGCGGGCGACGATCAATTCCTCGCCCGAAGCGGGCCAGCCGCGCAATCCCAGCGCCGCGCTCCAGTAGCCTTCGTGGACGACGCCGTCGGTCACCAGCGAATAATCCTGGCAATGATCCATCACCGGGAGATCGAACATCCGCGCGTATTCCAGGGCGCGGCGCATCAACTCGTGGTTTTGCACACAATGCCCGTCGTCGGTGATGGCGATGACCCCGGCTTGCTTGAGGGAGCCGATGGGGGCCAGTTCCTCCCCGGCGATGTTTTTGGTGATGGCGCCGGCGACAAACACGTTCACCATTCCCTCCCGCTCCGCCCGCTCGTGAATGAGCGCCACGGTTCCGGCGTTGTCAATGGCCGGCGAGGTGTTGGGCATGCACACCACCGAGGCAAAACCGCCCCGCGCCGCCGAGGCGGTGCCGGTGGCGATGGTCTCCTTGGCCGATTGTCCCGGCTCGCGCAAATGGCAGTGGAGGTCAATGAGTCCCGGGCAAACCACTTGTCCGGTTGCGTCGAAACGCGGGACATTGGGCGGCGCCTGGGCGGCGGCGGCGGGGCCGACGGCGGCGATTTTCCCCTCCAAAATAAGCACGTCCGACGGGGCGTCCAGGCCTTGGGCGGGGTCTATCACCCGCCCGCCTGCGACCAGAAGCGATTTGGGCGAATTCATCGGGGTCCGAGTATGGCGGAGAGGATTTGACAAGGCAAGCGCGGGGATTAAGATGAGCCGGACACTGGCGCGGGTGTAGCTCAATGGTAGAGCTCCTGCCTTCCAAGCAGGTTACGAGGGTTCGATTCCCTTCACCCGCTCCA
>JBEKAN010000092.1:0-14364 GCA_050015895.1 Verrucomicrobiota bacterium | reverse complement strand
GCATTTGAGGCCCATTTTCCAGGCCTGGATGTAGGCGTCCTGGATGTCCTGGACGGTGCATTCGTTGGGGAGATTGACGGTCTTGGAAATGGCGCCGCTGATGAAGGGCTGGGCGGCGCCCATCATTTTGAGATGGGCCATGTAGCTGATGCTGCGGCGGCCGCGATAGGCCTTGAAGGCGCAGTCGAAGACGGGCAGATGCTCCGGCTTCAAGCCGCCGGGGATATTGACGCCGTTCTCCTCGACGTCCTCGATGGTGTCGAATTTGGCGACGTGGGCGATGATGGAGGTGATGGCCTGCTCGCTGTATTGGAGGCGGCGGAGGGCGTCCGCGACGCCGCGGTTGACGATTTTGAGGCTGCCGCCGCCGGCGAGGAGTTTATATTTGACGAGCGCGATGTCCGGCTCGACGCCGGTGGTGTCGCAATCCATGAGGAAGGCGATGGTGCCGGTGGGGGCCAGGACGGTGACCTGGGCGTTGCGGTAGCCGGATTCCCGGCCGCGCTCCAGTGCGCGGTTCCAGGTGTGCCGGGCCTCGTCCTTGAGATAGGCGAAATCGTCGCTGGGATGAATGTTCTCGACGGCGTCGCGATGGAGCTGGATGACGCCGAGCATGGAGGCCTGGTTGCCGGCCTCCAGGGGATGGGAGACATGGGCGCAACGGGCGTCGTGGTAGCCTTTGAAGGGACCCATGACGGAGGCGATTTTGGCGGATTGCTCGTAGGCGTGGCCGGTCATGATGGCGGTGAGAGCGCCAGCCAGGGCGCGGCCCTCGTCGGAATCGTAAGGCAGGCCGTAGCTCATGATGAGGGAACCGAGGTTGGCGAAACCCAGACCGAGAGTGCGGAAGATGTGGGAGTTTTCGGCGATCTGCGGGGTGGGATAGCAGGCGTTGTCCACCGCAATTTCCTGGGCGGTGATGAAAATGCGCACGGCGGCCTTGAAGCGTTGGATGTCGAAGACGCCGTCCTCGCGCTTGAATTTCATCAGGTTGAGCGAGGCGAGGTTGCAGGCGGTGTTGTTGAGGAAGACGTACTCGGAGCAGGGATTGGTGGATTGGATCGGCTCGGTGCCTTTGCAGGTGTGCCACTTCTGGATCGCGCCGTCGTACTGCATGCCGGGGTCGCCGCAAACCCAGGTGCCTTCGGCGATCTTGTGGAGCAGGGTGGCGGCGTCTTTTTTCTGGAGCGGGGTGCCGTCGGTGACGCGGCGGGTCCACCATTCTTTGCCGTCCACGGCGGCCTGCATGAATGGATCGCTGACGCGGACGGAGAGGTTTTCGTTTTGGTACATGACGCTGCCGTAGGCGTCGCCGTTGTAGGAGCCGTCGTAGCCCTGTTCGATCAAGGCCCAGGCCTTGCGCTCCTCTTTTTGTTTGGCGTCAATGAACTCCTCGATGTCGCCGTGCCAGTCGCGCAGGGTGTTCATTTTGGCGGCGCGGCGGGTTTTGCCGCCGGACTTCACGACGTTGGCGACCTGGTCATAGACTTTGAGGAAGGAGAGCGGCCCGCTGGGCCGGCCGCCGCCGCTGAGTTTCTCCTTGCTGGAGCGGATGGGGCTGAGGTCGGTGCCGGTGCCGGAGCCGTATTTGAAGAGCATGGCCTCGCTGTGGGCCAGACGCATGATGCTCTCCATGTTGTCGTCCACCGACTGGATGAAGCAGGCGCTGGCCTGGGGATGCTCGTACTGGGTGATGGCGCGCTGGGCGACGCCGGTTTGCTTGTCGGAAAACCAGCCGCCGCGGGCGGAGCTTTTGCCGACGCCGTATTGGTGGAAAAGGCCGACGTTGAACCAAACGGGGGAGTTGAAGGCGCCATACTGGTTGAGGCACAGCCAGGCCAGTTCGTCGTAAAAGACCTCGCCGCCGGCCTTGTCGAAATAGCCGTCGGCGACGCCCCAATCGGCAATGGTGCGGCAGACGCGATGGATGAGCTGACGGACGGAGGTTTCGCGTTCGCCGGTGTTCTGTTCGCCGTAAAAGTATTTGGAGACGACGACCTTGGTGGCCAGTTCGGACCAAGATTTGGGCACTTCGACGTTTTCTTGTTTGAAGATGACCTTGCCGGTGTCGTCGGTGATCTCCGCAGTGCGCTTGTCCCATTCGACTTGGTCGAAAGGCTTGACGTTGGGGTCGCTAAAAATCCGTTCCCAGGGAAGGACCTTGCCGGTCGGGGCCGGATGGGGCGCGGAGGAGGAATTGGAGGGGGGGGGATTCCCTGTTTTGACGGGGGATTGGATTTGATCCGGAGCAGCAATCATAGGCCATTACTCAAGTTTAAGGTTACATCCGATAACAAAATCGCACAAATCATGCAACCAGCCAAATACCACATAAAATTTGACCAGCTTCCAGCATCCTGTGGCTGCCATCAGCCCACATTTAGTGGAGTGGGGGCCAGTGTAGCCCCATATATGGTGGTTGCAAGAACTTTTTGCAAAAAAAGTTATAACCGTCTTTTTCACATCTAATATCGGGTTTTTGGCCTGCTGGACGGGTGTTTTGGGGCGGTCGGTGAATAAACATCTGGTGGGAATGTGAATAATTACCGGCGGGCTTTTGGGCGCCGGGCGTGGGAACGGCGGAGTCCGGCCTGGGCGCCACGGTCGCGGGCGTGGCGGGCGCGGGGGCGGGGCGGGGCGGATGGGGCGCTGACTTGGGAGCGCGGGCGGTCGGGGCTTTGCTCCCGCTGGCGCGCGCGCAGGATGATGGGGCAGCCTTCGTAGCCAAAGGCGGCGCGGATCTGGTGGGCGAGGTAGGTCTTGTACTGGTCGGAAAACAAGTCCTCCCGGTTGACGAACAGCAGGAAAACCGGCGGGGCCTGGTTGACCTGGGTGGCGTAGAAGAATTTCAGCCGGTGCCCGGCCGAACTGGCGGGCTGGCGGCGCTGGATGGCGTCCTGGAGGGTGCGGTTGAGGATGGCGGTGGGGATCTTCTGCCCCAGTTGGGCGGTGACATAGCGGATGGACTCGAGCAGTCTGTCAAGATTAAATCCAGTTGTGGCGGAGGTGAAGATCACGGGGGCGTAGTCCAGGAAGAAGAGCTGCCCGCGCACCCAGCCGCCGAAATCGGCCAGGGTCCGGGGCGGCGGCGCCTGGCCCTCGCGGCGGGGCGCGCCGCGCCGCTCGTCGCGGCGGGCCTCGCGGCGGGCGGCGTCCACCTCGGGCGCCAGGAGGTCCCACTTGTTGACAATGATGAGGCAGGCCTTGTTGCGTTCGACAATTCTCCCGGCGACTTTTTTGTCCTGCGAGGTCACGCCGGCCCCGGCGTCGAGCACCAGGGCGGCGATGTCGCAGCGGGCGATGGACTCCTCGGTGCGTTTGACGCTGAAGAACTCGACCGAATCGTCCACGCGCCGGTCGGGGCGCACGCCGGCGGTGTCAATGAGAATCTATTTTTGGACGACCCCGTCCGTCTCGACGGAGAAGGGGACATCCACGGCGTCGCGGGTGGTGCCGGGGACGGGGGTGACGATGACGCGGTCGGAATGGGTGAGGGCGTTGACGAGGGAGGATTTGCCGACGTTGGGGCGGCCGATGATGGCGAGCTTGAGAGGGGGGGAGGCGTCCGGGGCTTGCGGACTGGCGGGCGAGGCGGGCTGGGGAAGGAGGGCGACGGCGGCGTCCATGAGGGAGCTGATGCCGCGCTGGTGGATGGCGCTGACGGGAAACCACTTTTCAAAGCCCAGTTCGCTGAAGACATCGGCGTCGGCCTCGGACTGGGCATTGTCGGCCTTGTTGACGGCCACCAGGACGGGTTTGCCGGCCCGCCGCAGGCGCGAGGCGACTTCGCGGTCGAGAGGGACGACGCCCTCCTGCAAATTGACGACGAGCAGGATGACCGTGGCGGCCTCAATGGCCAGTTCGACCTGCTGGAAGGCGGCCTGGGTGATGATGTCCTGGGATTTCTCGCCCCGCAAGAGGCCCAGCCCGCCGGTGTCCACCAGGGTGAAGCGGTGAGCGTTCCATTCGGTCTCCACGCTGATGCGGTCGCGCGTGACGCCCGGCTCGTCGTGGACGATGGCGATGCGTTTGCGGACGATGCGGTTGAACAAGGCGGACTTGCCCACATTGGGACGTCCGACGATGGCGATGAGGTTTGGAGCGAGCATAAGGAAGATTACAGAGTGAGAAGAAGCAGGGATGGGAATTTGGCGATCATGGTTTTTCTGACAAGCGTTCGTCTCTATCCTTTTTGCGCCGGACTGGCAAGGCATTTTCCCGGAAAGCGATGAACTTGCGAGCTTGTTTTGCGAGCTTGTTTTTGCCGTTTGGCTTGATTCAATCTTGCTTGGGCCAAACTCGAAAGCGTCGGACTATGCCTGAGGCCCGGAGATGTAGGCGTTTTGATCCACATCCAGCTCGCCGCCGGTGCGGCTGGATTTTTTGTTGCCATAATAAACTTCCTCCCCCTTTGGATCAATACAGCGCAGAACCAAATCATTGAAATTCTTCCAAAACAGGGAGATCTGGATATCCGCGCCCTTGGCACTGGCTTTCTCCAAGCGGTTGCCCATCTCCGTGGTGGAGATGACTCCCGGCGTCTCCACCGCCAGTTCCCCCGGCGAAACGGCAATGGTAGTGACCGGCCCATCGGTGTTCAGGAGACTCGCGGTGTTGGAGGAACTGGTCGTTGCCGCTTGGTTGGATGCCTCATGTCTTTCCCCCGCTGAGGGCTGGGCTGAGGCGGCCGCAAGAATCTGGCCGCGATGCCGGATGCGTTTGGGGAAGCGCATTTGCTCCTCGCCTGATTCGGGGGTTTGGTGTGTCGTTTCTGTGCCGCCTGTGCCTAAATTTCCCTCCTTAGAGGGAAAAATGGTCGGGGCGGTGGGATTTGAACCCACGACCTCTTGGTCCCGAACCAAGCGCGCTACCAAGCTACGCTACGCCCCGACAACCAAAGGACTGACACTGTGCCGCCCGCCGCGCGGGAATGCAAACACTTTTCGGAAAAAGATTTGAACTTCCCCCCGCCGACCGCATCATTCGCGCGATGCTCGGCGCGCTCATCAATTCGGCAGGGATCGTGCTCGGCGGCGTTTTAGCTCTGCTCCTCAAGAAACCCGTCCCCGCCGCCGGGCAGTCCCGGCTCAAAATCCTCCTCGGCGCCTTCACCGTCTATCTGGGACTGCGATTGACGGCGGCCAGCTTGAACGGGAGTGTCAAGCAAGTCCTCAAGCAACTGGGCATTGTGCTCCTGGCCATGATGCTGGGAAAGCTGGCGGGCAAACTCATGCGTCTGCAGGCCCTGTCCAACAGCATCGGCCGGTTCGCCACGCGGAAAATGGCGGCCAGCGGCTCCGGGCCGCAGTTCAACGAGGGCTTCCAAGTGGGCACGGCGTTGTTTTGCGCCGCCCCCCTGGCCATTCTGGCCTCGGTCCAGGCGGGCCTCAGCCCAAACGGGTTTTCCAATCTCTTCCTTGTCAAAGCCGTGATGGACGGGATGGCCGCCCTGGCGTTTTCCGCGACTTTTGGCTGGGGTGTGACGCTCTCGGCCGTGTCGGTTCTGGCCTGGCAAAGCGCGCTCGTCAAGGGCGTCGCGCTGCTGGAACCCGGCCTGCGCCATCACGCCCAGCCGCTGGTGGATTCGGTCAACGCCACCGACGGGCTGCTGATTTTCTGCGTGGCGCTGATTATTTTGCGGCTCAAGAAAGTGGCCGTGGCGGACTACTTCCCCAGCCTGGCGCTGGCGCCGCTGCTGACGTGGTGGCTGTGGTGAGCGCCCATCCGCCGCGCGGCGGGGAAAGCGGACGAAAACGCGCCGGTTCGTCCGCCCGGGGGCGGTTGTGTCAAGATGATTTTTTTGGGGCCGAGCGGGTTTGGGGGCGCGCGCCTAGCCGGCCGCCAGCCGGTAGCCCACGCCCGGCTCGGTGATCAGCAGTTCCGGGCGGCCGGGGTCGGTTTCCAGCTTCTCGCGCAAGTGGGCCATGTAGACTCGCAGATAATGGGTCTGGTCCCCGTAAGCCGGCCCCCAGACGTCCTTGAGCAACTGCCGGTGCGTGACCACTTTGCCCGCGTTGCGCGCCAGCAGCCGCAACAAGGCGTACTCCGTCGGCGTCATTTTCACCTCCTGGCCTTTGCGCCGGACCACGCGCGCCGCCAGGTCCACCTCCAAATCCCCCGACCGGAACACGGCGTTCTCCTCGACGGGCTGGGCGCGGCGGCGCACCACCCGCAGGCGCGCGAGCAGCTCCACCGTGCTGAAGGGCTTGGTCATGTAATCGTCGGCCCCGTTGTCCAGGGCGGAGACTTTGTCCACGTCGCCCTCCAGCACCGAGAGGACCAGCACCGGCGCGCGGCTCCATTCCCGCAGCCGGCCCAGAACCGCCAGCCCGCCCATGTCCGGCAGCCCGAGGTCAAGTATAATCACGTCCGGGTTCCATTGCGCCGCCTGGGCCAGGCCGTCCCGGCCGCTGGCCGCCTCGTGAACGCGGTAGCCGTTGGCCTCCAGCGTCACGCGCAGCAGCCGGCGGATCTGCGTCTCGTCGTCAATAATCAAAACAGAATGGGGATGAACAGTCGTGTCACTCATGGGGGGGTTCCGGGTTTGGGTTCGTTTCCACTGGCAGAAAAATGGTGAACTGCGCCCCGCCGTCGTCCCGGTTCCGCGCCTCGACCCGTCCTCCGTGGGCCTCGACAAACCCCTTGACGATGGACAGCCCCAGCCCCGTGCCGCCCGCCGGCGCGCCCGGCACCCGGTAGAACTTATCAAACACATGCGGCAGGCTTTCCGCCGGCAGCCCCGGCCCGTGGTCCGCCACCGTCAGCGCCAGCTCCGCCGGGCCTGCCGCCGCCGAGATCTCCACCGCCGTCCCCGCCCCGGTGTAGGCCGCCGCGTTGAGCAGGAGATTGGTCAGCGCCTGCTCGATGAGCACAAAATCCATCCGCACCAGGGGCAGCGGCTTGGCCAGCGTGACCTTGAGCGGATGTCCGGCCAGCTCCTTTTCGTTGCGGCGCAGCGCCACGTTCACCAGGTCGCCCACGTCGCACCATTCCATGCGGGGCTTGACGTTGCCGGACTCCAGCCGTGTCATGTCCAGCAAATTACCGACCAGCCGGTTGAGGCGGGCCGCGCTTTCCTGGATTTCCCCCGCCAGAGTCTTCTCCAGCGTGGGCGGATGGCCGGGCTTCAATTCCGCCAGGGTGCTGGCCGCGGTGGTGATGGCCGAAATGGGTGTGCGCAGCTCGTGGGAGATCGAGTTGAGCAGCGCCTTGCTCAATTTCTCCGACTCGGCCAGCAGGCGCGCCATCTCCGCCTCGCCGCCCAGGCGGAAGCGGTCGAGCACCAGCGCCGCCTGGCGGGTGAAGGCGTCGAGCAGGTCCCGTTGCTCCTGGGTCGGGGGCTGCTGGCCCGGCAATTCGACGGCCATGACCCCGACCGAGCCGCGATTGGTGGACAAGGGAATGTAAATGGCCTGGGCGAAAGGCAGGTTGTCCGTGAAACGCCCCGCCGCCTTGCCGAAACGGAAAGCCCAGGCGGCGACGCCCATTTCCTTTTCGGAAATGGTAAACATGCTCGCCGGGTGCGCCGAGGCCGCCAGGCCGCCCTTTTCGTCGCGCAGCAGAAGCGCCACCTTGCCCTTGAAGGCCTGGGCGACCTGGCGCACCAGCCGGCCCGCCATGTCCTCCACGTCCACCGCGTCGGCCAGGTCGCGCGTGAGCAGATACAAGGCGGTGGAGCGCTCCTCCCGCCGGCTCTCGGCCCGTTCCTGCCATCGGATGCGGGAGACAAAGTGCCCCATCACAATCGCCACCACGAAATACATCGCGAACATCATCACGTCCTGCAACGACGTCAAATAAAACGTATTGATGGGCGGCAGGAAGAAGAAATCCCACGACAACGCGCTCGCCGTGGCCGCCAGCAGGGTGGGGCCGCGCCCGACAAAACAGGCCTGCAACACGACCCCCAGCAAATAAATCAGCGCCAGCGCGTGGGGTTCGACCGACAACACATCTTTGAGAAAGAAATTCAGCCCCGTGCAGCCGGCCACCGTGGCCAGCGCCGTCAGGTACTGCCGCGGCGGGGAAATCTCCAGGCCGCGCCCCCGTGCGCGCCGGGTGGTTGCGGTGCTGTCCGACGTGTCGGGCCGCACGACATGGAGGTCAATGACCCCGCTGTCCCGCACCAGGCGGCGCAGCAGGCTGCCCCCGCGCAGACGGTCCAGCAGGCCGCCCCCGCCCGGTTTGCCGACAATAATTTGGGTGGCGTTTTGCTGCTGCGCCACCCGCAAGAGTCCGCGCGCGATGTCGGTGTCCGACGTGGCCACCACCTCGGCCCCCAGTTCCCGAGCCAGCGCCAGATGTTTGGTCAGGCGCGCCTGGTCCGCCTCGGCCAGCGGGCGCGGCTGTTCGACATAGACGGCCAGCCAAGGGCAGTCGTAGTTGTCGGCCAGGCGGCGGGTCCATCGGATCATGTGGGGTGAGGAGGGGCTGGCGCTGACGGCGACCAGGAGGCGGTGGCCCGACTTCCACGGCCCGGAGATTTGCATGGCCTGCAAATACTCATGGACGTCCTGCCCGACGTGGTCGGCGGCCAGGCGGAGCGCCATTTCCCGCAGGGCGGTCAGGTTCCCCTCGCGGAAGAAGTTCATCATGGCCAGTTCGGCCCGCTCCGGCATATAGACTTTTCCCTCGTCCAGGCGCTTGAGCAACTCCTCCGGCGGCAGGTCAATCAGTTCGATCTCCGCCCCGTCCAGCACGCTGTCGGGCACCGTCTCGAACACCGTCGAGCCGGTGATTTGGCGCACGGTGTCCACGCGGCTTTCGGCGTGCTGGACATTCATGCTGGTGAAGACGTCAATGCCCGCGTCCAGCAGTTCGATGACATCCTGGTAGCGTTTGGCGTGGCGCGAACCGGGGATGTTGGTGTGGGCCAGCTCGTCCACCAGCGCCAACTGCGGGCGCCGCGCCAGGAGCGCGTCCAAGTCCATGTCCTCCAGCGTCACGCCGCGATATTCGGCCTTGCGCCGGGGAATGACCGGGAAACCGGCCAGCAGGGCGTCGGTTTCCGCGCGGCCGTGGGTCTCGACATATCCGGCGACCACGTCGCGCCCCTCGCGAAGCGCCCGTTGGCCGGCGCGGAGCATGGCGTAGGTTTTGCCCACCCCGGCGGCCATGCCGAGGAACACCTTGAACTTGCCGCGCTTCTTGGCGGCCTCGGTCTTCTGGATGGCCGCCAGCAGGGCGTCAGGATTTGGGCGATTGTCGTCCGCCATAAGCAGAGGCTATGCTTCTGGATTTTGAATTACGAGTGGATTTCGGTCCCGAAGTTCGCATTTTAAGCACGATTATGCACGATTATCCACGATTGGACACGATTGGACACGATTAAGCGGGCATTGGCCGGTGGCGGATGAACGGCGACCAGACCAACGAACCAGACCAACGTTTTTGTCATTTTTTGCCATTTGGGGTTGGGGGGGGGATGTTTTTTGGTTAAATTAACCTTGATTAACCTTGATTAGCCTTGAATAGCCTTGATTGGGAGGGCTGCTGGCTTTAACGCAAAGGCGCAAGGGCGCAAGGACGCCATATCCCCCTTGCCTGGCCTTGATGGGGTGGTTCGGGCCGGGAAGCGGCCACAAGCACCTGATTTTGTTTTTTGTGTCATTATTTGCCGTTTGGCGCGACGGAACTTGCGCCGCGCCGGACGCGCGGGCGTCCCGGCCGGCTCTGACCTGTGTTTGGCGTGGCGTCATGCTGTTGTAAGGGGTATCACATTGCGAAGGAAATGTCAAGTGGAATCGGAGGAAAAGTTTGGCGCGGTGGAAGAAACGGATTTCACCACGGATTTCAGGTATGGCACGGATAAAGACCGATTAGGATTAGGATTACTGGGCCACAGATGAACACAGATTGACACAGATATGGGAAAATCGCCGCGAAAATGAGTGAAATTGACAGATTGCGGCGCAACGCAGCGGCACCACAGCCAAATCGGGGATGGACAACGCAGGAGAGAAGTCAGGGGAATGATTGTCAGGGGAATAGATCTCAAAACGCCTTTTCCCATTCCCTTGACAATGATTGCCCTGACGCAGACTTTTCCCCGCTTGACGGCGGACTGAGAATCTTGCGGTAAACGCGGCCTGCTGACGAGTGCAGCACAGCGCGGCCTGCCGCAGCCGACACCGGAATTGCCCGCACAAGACGCGGAAGGACGCAGAATCAGCCAGAATGTGCTTTGCGGAAATGACCGGGCGGCGTACGCTATTCGTCAGGAGTGAAGACGCTTGAGCAAGTGGAATCGGATGTTCGAAGGCTTCCGCCGGAGAAGCAGGAGGAACTGCGGGACTGGCTGGAAAACCTGCTCGAAGACCAACTTGCCCAACGACAATTATTCTTCACCATGGTGAAGAATAATTGTCGTTGGGCAGTCGCCGCCTACCTTCATTCGTGGCACGATGACGCTTGGGATGAGCAGATGACGTAGAGTCATTTTCAGGCAAATCCATTTTACTGAGGAATGAGCCGGTAAAAGCGCCGCGTATTCAAGGGAGGCGCCTCAAGGAACGTGCCGATAGCGCCATTGTTTTGATATGTTGCGACAGAGGACCAATCCATTAGATTGGTGGAAGTTTGAAGGAGAAACGTCGCGCCAAACTCGCTCGTACCGCACAAATCAAACCTGGGTGGGCCCGGCTCCGGCAGAGAACTTGCAAACAGGCCGTTAATCCACAGGTGAACGAGGAGGCAATTGGTGCCGGACTGCGAAGCGGGATAAACAACCGGTGGGTTGGTGGACTGATCATAGCTGCCCCAATACCAGGATTCATCGGCCAGATTCGTCTCGAAGTCAGAACCGACCCATCGCCGACCAGCTTTGGCGAAAGTGATTTGACTCTGTGGTTGAATGACGCCTGGTCCTGAGCCCGAAGGATTTCCGTTGAGCGCGGCGTTATTCACCCAATTACTCGTCCCCGTCCTGGTGAACGCGATTTCCACAGGCACATCTTCCGCCGTGTCGCCCGCACAAAACAAAAAATCGGGCTGGGATGTGACTCGTTGCACCTGCTGCCGCAGGGCGGAGCCATTAGTCAAGTACACATCCGAGAACTGATTGGTCATGGCCACGAACTGCCCGGATTCAGTCACGGATTGCGGCACAAAGGTGATGTGATTGACCCCCGGCCGCCACGCGCCATTGACAAACGCCCCGGCATTCGGACCGATGCCGGAAACGTCCGGGGGCAGCAGTTCGTAAGCGATGTGGTTCGTGGAAAGCAAATAAATCAAACCCCCGACATCATCGGCAGTAAGCCCGGTATAAAATCCTCCCGCTTCAGAATCTTTCTCGGCCACGGCAGTTGTTGAATCGCCCGAAGGAGTTCCCCCGATCACAAGATACGCGGAATCCGCGGAGAGCATGTAAATGAGGAAACCGTAGTGTATAGTATTGACATCATTCGTGATTGCTAGCGTTTCAGGATCGTAATTTCGTTGAATGAGAGAAAAAAAGAACTCCCCCGACGCGAAACCCCAGTCGTCCAGAATGTACATCCCGGCGGAAGGCGCATCCAGCCCCATCTGTTCCAAAAGGAGCGAAAGTGTGCTGGACCGCAAATCGTGGAGAGATTGCGCTTGAGCTTGGGGGTTTACGAGCTGGGTGAGATCTGGATAGTTTGTGGCGTCAAGGTCCGATGCCGCGGGCAGGTCGTTGACAATTTGAATCGCACCTTCCACAGCGGCGACCCCATTGGAACCAAAGAAACTGAGAAAGGACGGGTCGAAGCCGTAGGTCAGAACGGGCACGTTCCAGCGATACGCGTTCGTGAGGGCCGTCGGTCCGCCTATGTCGCCATAATGCACGGGATTGTCGTTAGGCAGATAAGGCAGGCGGAATCCGTTGCTCTGCTGCATCCATGCTTCATACGGACCCAATAGAGAAAAAGCGAGCGCCCTTGTGGGCAAAAGTGCCATGACACAGCACGACACAAAAAGCAGGCTGAACCGGAGATTTACGTTGGTGTCGGCGATCCAGGCCACTCGGCGCTCGTCCAGCCGGATGTGGGTGATGGGTTCAACGACTAACATGATGCCATTCTAGCCGCTTTTCGACGGCTGGCAAGGGATTGTGGTGAATCGTCAGTGATGTTTGGTGGGGCGCGCACTCCGTGCGCGCCGCGGCGGGCAGGGTCAAAACAACAGAGGGAAGCGCACCTCAGGTGCGAGGAGTGCCCGCCCCACCTTTTTGCCCCTGTCAGCGACGCATTACTCATTGAGCGTCAAACGAAATAGGCGGGCGCATCCACGGTTGTGGAGGAAAGCGCCGGGTTCAGGCGTAAACGAGCAAATGGATGTCGTCGGGGAGGTTGTCGAGGATTTCGCGGATGATGTTGCCGCGGAGGAGGTTGATCAGACCGCTGCGCTCAGGCGCGCCCAGAACCAATAGCGACGCGCCCATCGTCGCGGTGATGTCCACCACGGTGTGCGCCACCGAGTCGCTGACGGCGTAACAGGGATAGAGGGGATGGTTGCCGGCCTTCCTTCTGGCCTCCAGGAAAATCTCGCGCGCATCGGGGTCCTCCTGCCATTTGCGCTTGTAATCGTCCTCCATCAAAATGGGCACGGTGCGGATGAACAGCAAGTAGAGGGGACGGTCGCTTTGTTTGGCTTCCTCCACGGCGAAATCCAGGGTCTTGCCCAGGCCGCGGACGGCGCAGAGCATCGGCGGCCCGGAAACTTCGTGTGGGCCTGAACAGGAAGTGTGGCCAGAGGCGCCAGGACCGGCTGGACGAGTGCCGCGGCCTGTGCGGCGGCGGCTTGCGCGGCGGCTGCGGCTTGCGCCTCTGTTTTTTTGCGGCGCGTGTTTTCGAGGGCCAAACCGCGCAGGATCAACCCAATGACCAGCACGCCCGCGGCAAAACTGCGCGCGCCGGGCTTTGTGCAGATCAATGTGAGTTCGATGGCGAGCATGATGAGGAAGGTGGTGAACATCAAGACGCGCTCCCAAGGCACCAGACTCAATTTGCGGTCGGTGGAGCTGGCGCCCAGGTTGGTGGCGATGGCGCCGACGACGCCCACGGCGTACAGCTCCGCCAGCCCGCCCACATCCTTGACCGTGAACACCAGGAGCGCGGGGATCAACGCCGCCACGACGAGGCCCAGGTTGGGCACGCCGAAACTGTTGAGGCGCTGGAATTGCGGCGGCAACTCCTCGTCGCGGGACATGAGGAAGGAAATGGCGACCAGATCCACAATGGCGGTGTTGACGGCGGAAAGGAGAAGGAACCCAAACACCACTTCCACGGCCACCCCCATGACGTGCCCAACGGCCGCGGAATGGAAAGCGCCGCCGACGAATTGCTCGCCCATGTATTTGAGCATGTAATCGCGCACGCCGGGATTGCCGGGGGCGTTGACCTCGTTCATCTCCTGAGGGGTGGTGGGCACGGGGACCATGCCGTTCAAGGCGTTCATGGCCAGGCTGAGCAGCGCGGTGAAGATGCAGACTTCCAAGAGGACCCAGAGGATGGCGGGGGTGGAGGTTTTGGAGACACAGGGGTTGGCGTCGGAGCAGCCCTTGTTGAGTTTCATCACGCCGGTCGAGTTGGCAATGGCCTCCACGCCGGACAACGCCAGAACCACGCCCACAAAGCCGACCCATTTCTCGGAGAATGTGCCAGGGAGGGGCTTCAAATTATGCACCGCTTCTCCGAGGTGCGGGATGCAGAAGCCCGCCAGCACGAGCACCACGACGACGGTCGGCAAGGAGACCAGGAAAGCCAGCCCGCCCGTGTGTTTGGGGCCGAAATAGTTCAGCGCGCCAATGCAGAGGATGGCCAGCCCGGCCCAAAGCTCCGGATGGGGCACTTGCAGGTATTGAAAGGCGGACAGGGCGCTGAGGGCCGCGGTGACGATGTAATCCGCAATCAGCAGGAACGCGCCGACGATGGAAATGATCTCGGAGCGATGGCGCACGCTGGCGTAAACCCCGCCCCCGTCGGGGTAGTGTTTGCAGATGGCCATGTAGTTGATCCCCACCAGGGCGGTGAGGAGACACATGGCCGCGATCAGCCAAAACGACCCGTAGCCGCCGACCGCGAAGGCGATGCCGATGACATAAGCCTTGCTCGTTCCCCAGTCCCCGTAGAGGATGGCGGCCGCGCGTGGCGAATTGACATTGCGCGGCCGTCGCGTGCTAGTGGAGAGGATCATGGGCTTTTGCGCACAGCATCGCCCGGCAGCATATCGGCCTGTGAGTGGAGATCAACAATTTCTTTCATGGTGTCCGCCCAGAGGCAGCAAAGACGATGCCAGAGGAACCTGGAATGATCGTAATGTGCTCTCATTCAACAGGATACGAATTTTGCGGAGGCCGGAGTAAGGGCAAATTTGCACGGCAAAGCAAGCAAGATGGTCAAA
>JBEKAN010000091.1:0-12711 GCA_050015895.1 Verrucomicrobiota bacterium | reverse complement strand
CTGGCCGGGAAGGTCAATGGTCCGGCCCCTGACGCCGGATTCCAGGATGGCGGCGCCGTGCTCGACTTTGAGTTTTTCGGCGCGGCCCAGCGGAACTTTCAGGCCGTAAGCCAGGTCGTTGGAAACATGGTCGCCGCCCACGGCCAGCACACCGGTGTGTTTGATGATGCCGTCGGAATAGACGGCGAAATCGGTGGTGCCCGCGCCGATGTCAATGACCAGGGAGCCCAGTTCCTTCTGCTCATTGGAGAGCAGGCAGAGGGAGGAGGCCAGGCCGTTGAAGACCACCTCCTCGACCTCCAATTGGAGGCCCTTGACGACAGCGATGGAGTTCTTGAGGCGGTTGACGCGGCCGTGGACGACATGAACATCCACCTCGACCTTGGCGCCAAACATGCCGACGGGGTTGATGATGCCGGTCTGCGAGTCCACCTGGAAATGCTGGCGGATGGCGTGGATGACGCTGTTCTCCACCGGGAGATTGATGGCCTTGGCGTTCTTCACCACGTCCTGCACGTCCTCCTCGGTGATCTCCCGGTCGGCGGAGGCGACGGGGTGGACGCCATGATTGCTGAAGCCGCGGATGTGGTTGCCGGTCACGCCCAGATAGACGCTGCGGATTTCCACGTTGGCCATTTGCTCGGCCTCGTCAATGGCCTTGCGCACGTCCTCCTCCACCAGGGCGGGTTCGGCGATTTCCCCCTTGCGCACCCCGCGGGAGCGGGCCTGGCCCAGGCCGATGATGTTCAGGGCGTTGCCGGCGTTGATTTCGCCCACGACGGCGCAAATCTTGGAGGTGCCGATTTCCAATCCGACGATGATGGGAGGTTTGTCAAACATTTTTTCTCTTCGTTTTCACGGGTTTGGCGGTCTTGTGAAGCAGGGGGGGCATCCCGCCGGCGGCGATCCAGCGCGCCGGGAGGTTGTTGGAGACCGAGAGGTCCAGGGAGGTGATGGCCTTGCCCCATTGCAGATACTGGTCGGAAATCTCGCGCCAGCGGCGCAACTGGACATCGAATCCATCGAGGGAAAAAGTCACATGCGCGCCCTGGGTGGTGGTCACCTCCAGGATTTCCGGCGCGGCGACATTGATGCTCTGAAACTCCACCATGCCCGCCATGGGGGAACGGTCCAGCTCGGAGATCAAACGCAGGGCGGCGCGGATTTGGGAGAGTTCGACCTGGCGGCCGGGCTGCAATTCGGTCAGCGGCACGCCGGTCAGCAGCGGGAGCGTCTCGTTGGTCGGCGCGGGGGTCATCCGCCACGCCGGATCCAGCGGCTGCATGACGAAGCCCGCCTCGTCAAAATCATACGTCACCTGGACCGGCGCGCCGCCCTTGCGCGGAAGGAGGGCCAGCGTCTGGGCGATGGGCAGGCGCTCGGTGATGAACAGGCGCAGGGTGCCGGGCAGGACGCGCTCGACGGCGACAAACTCGACGGGGGGCTGGGACTCGAGGTCGCGCTTGACGCGCATCAAATCCAGCGCGAGCAGATTCTCGCCCGGCCTGACCATCGCCCATCGGCGGATGACGGCGGGGGAGATGACGCCGTCGGTGCTGACTTCGACGCGCTGGATTGCGAAGGAGGGGTTCTCATAGACGGCGCGACGAAGCAGCCACTCCCCGCCGCGCCAGAAAAGCAGGACGAACAACGCCAGGAGCAGAAGGCCGCCCAGGCCCAGCCCCGCCGCGCGCCAGCGCGCCACGCGCATCTGCCGCGTGCGCAGCCGCACGTCGAGCATGTAGGCCCGCTCGACGAAGCGGCGGTTGCGTCTGTGTGTGAGCCAGCGGAGCATATCATTTTTTCGGGGACCGGCGCAGGGCCAGATCCACCATGCGCTGGCAGAGTTGCGGGTAAGTCAGGCCGGCGGCGGCGGCGGCCTCCGGGAAAATGCTCAGGTCGGTCATGCCGGGGAGGGTGTTGACCTCCAGCACGACCGGATGGCCGCCGGCGGAGACCATCACGTCCACGCGGGCGAAATCCCGGCCGCCGATGGCGTGAAAGGCGCCCAGGGCGGCGGCCTGGATTCGGGCGGTGGTGGCGGGATCAAAATCGGCGGGGCAGACATGGACGGCGGCGCCGGGGGTGTATTTGTTGCGGTAGTCGAAGGCGCCATTGTTGACACGAATTTCGGCCACCGGAAGCGCCCGGCCGTCGAGGATGCCGACGGTGGTCTCGCGGCCCTGGATTTTTTCCTCCATCAACACGCGGGTGTCGTGCTCAAACGCCCCGGCCAGGCCGCGCCGCAAGTCCTCGGCGCGGTCCACGAATTGGAGGCCGATGCTCGATCCCTGCCGCGCGGGTTTGAGGACCACAGGGGGCGCCCAGCCGGGCGGCCACCGGGCCGGCGGGGCGTCAAACACCTCGAAGCGCGGGGTGGGAATGCCGGCGCGCAGGCACTGTTGTTTTGTCAACACTTTGTCGAAGCCGGTGCGGCTGGCCTCGGGGCCGCAGCCGGTGTAGGGGACGCCCAATTCCTCCAGGCGCGCCTGCACGGAGCCGTCTTCGCCATAAGCGCCGTGCAGGGCGAGAAAAACGACTTGCGTCCCCGGCGGCAGAGTCCAGCCGGGGTCTTGGGGATCCAGCTCGCGCACGTCGTGGCCCAGGGAACGAAGCGCGCGGGCCGCCGCCGCGCCCGAGCGGAGGGAGACTTCGCGCTCGGCCGAAGGCCCTCCGCTCATCACACAGATATTTAAGGCTCTGTTCAACATGCGAGGGAATCCTCCACAATTTTGATTTCCTCCGGGGTCAGCCCGTAGAGGCGAAACACGATCTGGTCTATCAAATCATCCGTGAAGGCGATTTGCGCTTCCAGCGGGACGAGTTCCTCTTTGGCCTTCTCGAAACGGCCGCGGATCTTTTCTTCCTCGGAATCTTTAATGCGGAGTTTGTTGGCGCGGAAATGAGCGAAGAGTTCGAAGGTGTCCAACTTCCAAAACTCGTCCAGTTTGCCTTTGGGGCTCAGGGCGTGAGAGTCAATGCCTTGAAAATCACGAAGCCCCGTCAGGAATTGATTGGCTGTCGCTCGTTTCTGCAGGTTTAGGTTGGTCATCTCCTCAGCCAAGAAGGCGAGCAGGTCGTGGACGACATCACCACGCTCCGGTTTGGCGGCAAGCTGCTCGGCTAGGAAAGCCAGCACGCCTTGGACGTTGCCGTGCGCCAAGCTGGCTTTGTAAAACTGCCTGGCTTTGGCAAAGAGTGACCGGCGATCTCTTTCCGGCGTGGTGAATGCGATGGAACGAACCGGGAACATCTCCATGTATTGGCCAAAGAACCGCAAGTAGGCATTGCGCTTCGCATCTTCAAGAGCGGCGCAATGGGCTTTGAAATAGAAAAACGACAAGCACGAATTCAAAATAGCAAGCAGGTAGAAATCTTTTCTTGGAATGAAGTAAATAGTGTTGGTCGAAAAGTACCCTAAATGGTCATATGAGAACCGACAGGTTTGGGCAATGTCAGGATAGATTATTTTTGGTTGCTCGAACTGTTGGTAATATGTGCATGTGCGCAGCTCGAACCACTTGTCCCCTTTGTCCCACCTGGTTTCAAGTCGATCTCGGAATTTGCTCAGATACTTGGTGATGGCAGGATAACGGCTCATCTCTATGCCGATGTATGTCCAAATCAAAAAACGCTCATTGAAGTCGATTGTATACCGACCAATGTCGCTGCCCTCAAGAACTGGTTTGATGATTTCGGCGCTTTGTGGATCATCGGCTATTAGCCGGGCGCGTGTAGCTGCATCAATTACGAACGCCTCATTGAAACCAGTCTTGATGCCGAAACGAATTTCTCCAGCGGCGTACTTGCTAAGGAGCTCCCTGCCTCTTTTCATCTTTTCCAGAACACGAGCTTCAGGCTCGCTCGCCAGCGACCATGTAGTATTTGAAAATGCGTCAGCAGGAAGTTCCCTCCCGACTTGGGCCACCTCATTCTCCAAAGAAGTGAAGTCCAAGCTTCTAACAGGCGCGAAGATCGTTTTGCGGCTTTTGGCGAACGAGTTTTCTATTAGCATTATGGCAGTCCGCACTGTAATTCCTCTGAAGACAGGCAACATCGCGAAATCCACCATTTGTCTGATGTGCGCCTTGTCGCCCAGGAAAGCCCGCAAACCGGCCCCGTAGTTCGCGCGCATAAATTTGTTTGAGGTGATCATCCCGAACTGGCCCCCGCGACGTAACAAATCGAGGCCGCGCTCGATAAAAAAGACATAAAGGTCGGCGGTGCCATGATAGACATCATAGGCAGCTAGTAAGAGTGGCTTCTCATCGCCCAATCCCTCTTGTCTCACATATGGCGGATTCCCAATGACGGCATCGAAGCCGGGACGTTCTCGAGGCGTTGCATCGTCGTTGAAAAAGACTTCGGGAAATTCCAATTCCCAGTGAAAGAACCGTCGCTCAGCAGCGCTCCTTTCAGAACGAAAGAGGAAAGAACAAAGATCTTTGAGTTGGTTGGTGTCAAATTCCCCACCAGCAAGTTTGAGGGAACCCTTTTTGATGGCCTTCATCACAATGGCCTGAAACTCGGCGGCATTCTGCCACGGACGGATTTTGTCGGGATGAATGTCGAGAAGTTCAATGAGCGCTTCGTAATCCCTTTGCGGCAGATCATTGCCGAAGAAACAAGCGGTCCAAAGATTGGCCACGGTACGGAACGGCAGGAGCGCAGGACGAACGGATTCACGCCAGAGTTTTTCCTTGTTTTTGACCTCGCTGACGCTGGTGGAGGGCGCCCCTTCGATGTTATGCACCATTTGCACCGCCTTGGTCAACGATGCCCGAAGGTTCTCGGTGATTTTCCACGATAGCTTCAAACCGTCGGCTGACTTGCCTTTTTTGTCTGGCACACGGGCCAACTCCTCTAATTGCGCGCCGACGAGTGAATTGCCGCAACAGAGGTGGTGGTCGAGGAAGTTGAGCGGTTGGTCGGTGGAGATGGTGGTGAGCCAGAGTGAGAGTTTGGCAAGCTCCACAGCAAGCGGATTCAAGTCCACGCCATAGATGCAAGCCTCAACCACTCGCCGTCGCCAATACGCGATCTCGGTTTCTTCCTGCGATTCGCCTTTGACGAACTTGGCGTGAAACTTCGTCGTAGGGTGATAAACGATGTGGTCAGCGAGGAACATGGTTGCTTCGACGACGAAATGGCCTGAACCCATTGCTGGATCGCACACGTTTAGAGCCAGCACGGCATTGGCAAAAGAGTCGTCCTGTTTGCCGGAGGCGCGGGCGGCTTTCACCGGCTCTTGCTGCTCGATTTCCTGCAACAACGGCATGAAGGTTTGCTCGACGATGTATCTGACGATGTAATCAGGGGTGTAATACGTGCCGGTGGCTTTTCTTCCAGCTTTGTCGGTCTTGAGCACGAGCTGGCCACCCTCGCGCACGAAATGGTGTTCGAGCAGTCCCTCGTAGATCGAACCAAGCTGCCGGACACTGAGGTCGGAGTAGTCCACCGACTCGAAGGGAACAAACTTCTGGCCACCCTTCTGCGGCGTGAACATAAGTTGCCGCAAAACGTCCGCCAGCACGGCATCGGCCACGGCCCATTCTCTCAAAAGAGGATAGCGGTCCGGGTCAAAAAGCCCGCCGTTGTACCGAGGAACTCTGAATTCATCGTTCGCCTTTTTGTCGGACCCGTTGATGACCAGACACAGCGCCTGGATGTCGCGATAAAACCGCGTTTGCGTTTGGCTGTCATATTCGGCGAAGTTCTTCAGCGGCTTGAGAAGGCGGGTGAGCGAGAGTTGTTTGTAATATTTGCCCGACTTGGGTTCAACGGGAAGCAACGAGCGGCCCTCGGCGTACAGAATGAAAAGCAAACGATAGAGGAAAATGAGGCAGTTTTCGTAAAGACGCGGAAGGTCGGCATCGGTGATTTTGTTTTCCGGACGCTCGACATATCCATTGGCGAGAATTTCTACAATGGTGAAGATACGCTCGCGCAGGTCGGCTTCCAACTCCGACTGCGTGGCTAGGGCGTTTTCGCGGACCTGGTCAAGCCGACATTTGCCCTGGGCGTCTCGCAGGAACGCGGCGGGACTGAACAGCGCGAGGAAGAACTTGAATTCCTGGAGCGAGCGGATCGCCAACTCGAAGTTGATCCCAAAGAAGTGGCTTGGCTTTGTGTCGCGGCAATAGAGACGCCATTCGTTGCCGTTGGTGAGGATACCCCATGTGAGCGCTTGCGCCTCGTTGAGATAGTCGCGAATTTGCTGATGCGGATAGCGCTGCTGGCGTTTGCTGATTTGCGAAAGCGGGTGACCAAATTTCTTGGCCTCAAGTATGGCAATCGCCGCCTGGTAGCGATGGAGGACCTCTTTGTCGAGAACCGCCTCCTTTGTCTCCGGGCTGCCGTAGAGAAGATAATCTGGTTCAAGCTCTTGCTGACTTTCAGGGAGCCGGAGGTTGTCGGACCAAGCGAACCCAAGCTTTTCGATGATTTTGTCAATAAACTCTTGGCGAATCCCCATTTCGTTTCCGTATTTCCGGAGGGAGAAAGCGCGCTTTTCGTAAAGCGCTTTGCAAAACTGCCAATTCGGCAACGCTTCGTCATCTGTCGGCCACCAATCGTTCAGCCACAGACGGGCCTTGAGGTAGTGATCGGAAAACAGCCCTTCCGTCTGCCAGAGTTTTCTCACTTCTGGCATTCCCAGAAGCTCGGGGTGATCGTGAATTAAGCTTCCTTTTGACATGGGTGGTTAAGAGAGATCACCCTCTTTTTGCGAAATGTCCTCCCCCACAATTTCCACTTCGACGCGCAGGTCTATGCCGCGCTCCGCCTTCACCCGCCCCTGGATCAGCGCGATCAAATCCAAGACATCCCTCGCGGTGGCCGCGCCGTCGTTGATGATAAAATTGGCGTGGACGGCGGAGACGACCGCGCCGCCGACGCGGGCGCCCTTGAGACCGGCGTCGTCAATGGCCTTGCCGGCGGAGAGAGCCGGGGAGGGATTCTTGAAAACGCACCCGGCGCTGGACTCCTTGGGCTGGGATTGCCAGCGGCGCTCGTTGAATTCGCGGGAGCGCCTGTCAATCAATTCGGGCGGCGCCGGCTCGCCCTGGAAGGTCGCGCCCAGGGCGACGCAGGATTTGAGCAGGGGGCAGGAGCGGTAGCCGGCGTTCATGCGGGAGGCGCTGTACTCGTGGATTTCGCCAAATTCGTCCATGAACCGCACGTGGGTGACGACGCCAAAGGTCGCGCCGCCCATCGCGCCGGCGTTCATGCGCAAAGCGCCGCCGACGCTGCCGGGGATGCCCTCCAGGAATTCCAGCCCCGCCAGCCCCGCCTCGCGCGCGCGGAGGGACACGTCCTTGAGCTTGGCCCCGCCGCCGCAGCGCAACTGGCGTCCGAAGACTTCGATGGCGCGGAAAACTGGATGGGCCAGGCAGATGACCACACCGCGAATGCCGCCGTCGCGAATCAACAGATTGGAGCCGCGCCCCAAAACCAGGAAAGCAACGCCGCGCTCGCGGCAGAGTTGGAGGACGCGGGCCAAATCCCGTTCGGAGGAGGGCTCGACGTAAATGTCGGCGGGGCCGCCGACGCGCAAGGTGGTCCTCCTGGCCAGAGGCTCGTCCGCGCGCACAACCGCGCCGGGCAATTGGGCGCGAAGCTCTTCGCAAAGTAAAACTTCGCCTGCCATAATCTCAGACATTGAGCACCCCCAAATTGGGCGCGGCCGGGTCCGGAGCGCTGGAGACCGGGACCGACAAGGCGCTCCCGCTCCAGTGGAGCATCTTGTCGGCGATTTGAGCGGCGGCCTCCGGCCGGTGCCAGGCGGCCAGGGCCTGCCGCATGGCGGAGCGCCGCTCCGTGTTTGCCAGCAACGCCAGGATCTCCTCCGCCAGCATCGCGGAGGTCAGCGCGCGCTGTTGGAGCAACCGGGCCGCGCCGCCGCGCGCAAAGGCGAGGGCGTTGTGGAATTGATGGTCGTCCGCCGCGGCGGGATAGGGGATCAAGATCGCCGGGAGCCGACACGCGGCAAACTCGGCCAGCGAGGAGGCCCCGGCGCGGCTGACGGCGGCGTCGGCCGCGGCCAGCGCGAGGGCCATTTCGCCAAGAAAAGCCCGCACCACCGCCCGGCGGCCGGAACCCGCGCAGGCGGCGCGGACTTTTTCCAGATCGGCGGGGCCTGTCAAGTGAATGAACTGCAATTGGGGCATGGCGTCGAGCAATTGGGGCAGGATTGTGATGAGGAATTGGTTGATCGGGCCCGCGCCCTGGCTTCCGCCCATGACGAGCAAAACGGGCGCGCCGGCTTCCAGCCCCAGGGCCGCCCGGGCCTGCGCCGGCGGCGGCAACCGCAGGAATTCGGGCCGCACCGGCATCCCGACCACTTCCACGCGGCGCGCCAACAATTCGTCCGACGCCGATTGGAACCAGGCGAAGGCCCCGTCCACCGACCGCGCCAACAACCGGTTGGCGCGGCCGGGGACACTGTTGGACTCGTGCACAAACGTCCGCGCCCCCAGGTGTCCGCCGGCCAGAACCGGCGGCGCGCTGGCAAATCCGCCCATGCCCAGGACAAAGTGGGGGCGGCGCTTTTGAAAGTGTTTTCTGGAGAGCCAATAGGACTGCCAGAAGCGCCAGGCGAACCCTGGCACGTTGCCGCGGGAGAGTCCCACCGCCGGCAAAGCAACGGTCTCCATGTCCCCGGCAGCCTGGGCGGCCAGGCTGTCAATTCTTTTGGAGGAGACCAGAAGGGTGACCTCGCAGCCGCGACGGCGCAATTCGCGGCCCACCGCCAACCCCGGGAAGAGATGGCCGCCGGTGCCGCCACAGGCGATGGCGGCGACTTTTGGAAGGAGGGGACTTGGGGCGGGGTTATGCATGATTTGGAATTGGGATGGGATCGAATGGATTGGAGCTTGCGCGGACCGGTTCGGTGGCGAAGCGGGAGATGCTCAACAAAAGGCCGACGCTGACCAGCATGAGCAATAAATCGGAGCCGCCATAACTGATGAAGGGAAGGGGCATGCCTTTGTTGGGCAGCAGGCTGGTGACGACGGCCATGTTGATGAGGGCCTGAATACCGATCATAAAAGTCAGCCCCGCGGCCAGCAGCAGGCCAAAGGTGTCGGCGGCGCGGCGGGCGATGTAGATGCCGCAAATCACCAGGACCATGAAAAGCAGGACGACGGCCAGCGTTGTCACCAGGCCCAGTTCCTCGCCAATGATGGGGAGAATGAAGTCGGTGTGATGCTCGGGGACGAAGCCCATCTTTTGGCGGCTGTTCCCCAACCCCAGCCCGGTCCAGCCGCCGGAACCAAAGGCGATCATGGCCTCGTAGGCCTGGTAGCCGGCGTCATTCTTGTTTTGTTCTGGATGGAGCCAGGCGAGAATCCGGTTCAGCCGCATCGGGTCGTGGAACAGGGAATATGCCAGGACGCCCATCGCCGCCAGGAGTGGCGGGACGAGGTACAGCAGACGAACGCCGGCGATGACGAGCATCGTGCCCGCGACGGCCGCCAGGAAAATGGCGCAGCCGCGATCCGGCTCGACAAAGATCAAAAGCAGGACGCCCAAAATCACGGCGCCCGGAATGACCAATCCCTTTTTGAACGCGCCCATGTGCCGCTGATGACGCTCCGCGTAAGCCGCCAGGAACAGAACCAGGGCCAGCTTGGCCAGCTCCGAGGGCTGAAAATGCGGCAGGTGGGGAAGGCCAATCCAGCGATGCGCGCCGAACTTCCCGCTTCCAGCGCGCCCGGCCGTGGCCGCATAGCCGATCTTTGGAACAAACACAAGGACGAGGAGAAGAGCGGAAAACACGAGGAGCCAGGGCGCCGCCTCTTTCCAGCGCCGGTAATCCACCGACGCCGCCACCGCGCAGCCGAGCAATCCAAAAACGCACCAGATCATTTGCTGCCGGAGAAAATTGGAACCGACCGTCTCCTTGCCCAGGTCCATGTTCATGCTGGCGCTGTAAAGCGCGACCATCCCCAGCCCCAGCAGAAGCGCCACACAAAAAATCAGGATGGTCGTGGCCCGGTTCATAAATGAATTTGCCGCCTCAACTAAAATCTGAACGGAGGAGGGGCGTCCGACTGAGGCCGTCGGACGCCGTTGGATACCGTAGGACGTTGTGAATCAGTCGGAAATGGCGGCCCGTCCGCCATCGGAATGTCCGACTCCGCATTAGTACGTCGTCGTCGCGGGCGCGGTGGCGGGCGCGGTTCCCCCGGTGGACGCCGGGATCGTCGCGGCGGGCGCCGTGGGCGCGACCGGGACGACAGGGACCGTGCCAACTGAGGCCACTTTCATCACCGGCAATTTCAGTTTCTGGCCGGGGCGCAGGGAGGTGGTCTTCATGTCGTTGAGCGACTGGATGGCGGCGACGGTGGTGCCATGCGCGCGGGCGATTCTGATCAGCACATCACCGGTTTTGACGGTGTAGGTGGTGGAATCGCCGGAGGCGGCCGCGGAGTCAGCCGCCGATGGGCTGGAGCCAGTCGGGGCCGAGGAGGTGGTGCCGGCGGTCTGCGGGGCGGCCGGGATTTGCAGCTTCTTGCCGATTTGGAGTTTCTTGGGGTCCAGACCCGGATTGGCATCTTCGAGGGCCTTGAGCGAGACGCCGTTCTTCTTGGCGATGGTGCTCAGCAAGTCACCCGAGGCAATCACGTATTCCTTGGCGACACCGGGAGTTGGCGGCACCACAGGAGGGATGACCGGCGCGGGGATGGTCACCGTGGCCGGAGTGCCGGCGACGGGAAGGGTCGGCGCAGGGGTGACCACAGGCGCGGGCGTGGTCGCAGGCCCGGTGGGAGCCGCCACGTCGGCGGAGGGGCCAGGGGTGGCCGGGGTGGCCAACACCGTTTGGTCCTGCGAGGCGCCGTTGCCTTGGGGCTTGTTGGCGTCCTTGCAACCGACCATCAGGATGCCGCCGATCAGGACGGTGTGGATGGCGACGATCATCAGGATTTTGAAGTAGATGCTGGACTTTCCCCTCTGGGGCAGAGAGCCCTGGGGCAGGAGTGGATTGGGAGTATTCATAATTTTTGGGGCTGCTTTCTTGTTAATTTTTTTTGAGGCTTGTTTTTTGTTATTTGCGCCGGGGTTTTCCCTCAAAAAACCCCGGAGCAAAGGGTAAAAATCATCAATTCTGGTTTCAAGTTCGTCTAATACATCGTTTTTGCATTACTTATACTTGCTGCATCTTGTGGCCCCGGCCCGCCGACCCACAACCCATTGGGCGCCGCGGCCCCGGTTCCGACCCAAGCAACAAACCACCCGGCAACTGAGCCGTTTGAAAAAAATCAACGCTCCAACAAGCCGGTGAACGTAAGTTCGAGTTCTCTTGAAACGGAATACTCCCCGTTTCTGGATTCGTTTTTAACAATCTCCAGGGCGGCTGGCAAGCAAGAAAAGTGGAAAAATCTGAGCCTGGGCGGATGGCGGCGGCATTCATTGGAGTTGGTTTCATATCATCACCGGATTTTGAGGGTGCTCAACGCCACCACGGCGCAAAGCACGCAAAGGATGTAAAAGCGGGTGACAATCTGCGTGTCATGCCAGCCTTTTTTCTGAAAATGATGATGGAGCGGCGCCATGAGAAAGACGCGCCGGCCCGCGCCGTAGCGTCTTTTGGTGTACCGGAACCAGCCGCGCTGGATGAGGACCGATCCGGCTTCGGCCACAAAGACCCCGCCGGCAATGGCCAGAACCAGAGGCTGGTGAATGAGGACCGCGATCATCCCCAGCACGCCGCCCAGCGCCAGGGAACCGGTGTCGCCCATGAAGACGCGGGCGGGTTGGCAGTTGAACCAGAGGAAACCCAGGCCCGCCCCCAGCATGGCCGCGCAAACCACAGTCAACTCCCCCGCGCCGGCGACATGGGGGATTTGCAGGTATTTTGCCGCCGTCGCGTTGCCCGCCAGATAAGTCAAGACGAGGAAAACAAAGGTGACGATGACGGTGCAGCCGATGGCCAGGCCGTCCAGGCCGTCGGTGAGATTGACCGCGTTGGAGCTGCCCACAATGGTGCAGGCGGCCAGGACGACGCCAATGCCCGCACCCAGGCCGCCAGTGGCGACGGGGTATTTGTAGAAGGGGACCATGACCTCGCTGATGAGGGTGGAGGTGGAGGGCAGGCGCCAGAGATAGAAGGCGGCGAAGAGGGCCAGCGCGCCCTGGACCCAGAGCTTGACGAACTCGCGGATGCCGTCGCTGTTCTGGCGGGTGATCTTCGCGTAGTCGTCAATGAATCCCAGCCCGCAAAGGACGCCGACGCACAGGAGGGCCAGAAGGACCTGGGGGTTCCATTGCGCCCAGACCAGGGCGGTGAAGTCAAGCACAAATACAATCATCAGGCCGCCCATCGTCGGGGTGCCCTGTTTGCCGGACACCCGATCCGGCGGACCGCCCGCCTCCACCGCGCGGTCTGGATATTCCTGGACGAATTTCAGGCGCGCAAGCCAGGGAATGAGGCGGGGCCCGAGCCACCAACTCAGCAGCAGGGCCGTCACCGCCGCACCCGCGCCGCGGAAGGTGATGTAGCGGAAGAGCCGCAGAGGGGTCAGGAACGGAGCCGCGGCGGAGTGCCCCGCGAGATCCAGTATTCTTTGGCTGAGATAAAATAGCATGTCAGTCATGCCGTCTGGGGACGGCGCTCATGTCCACCCAGGCGCGGCGGGCCGCGGCCAGGCGGAAGAGGAATTTGGGGTAGCCGGCCGCCGCCAGCCTGGCCCACTGGGCCGGGAAAAGGCC
>JBEKAN010000090.1:0-17227 GCA_050015895.1 Verrucomicrobiota bacterium | reverse complement strand
ACGACGCCGCGCAGACCGGCGTCGCGGGCGGCGGCGGCGATTTGACTTGCCATCGGCCCGACGGCGAAGATCTGGTCGAGTCCCAGTTCGGCGGCGCGGCGTCCGACCTCGGCGTGGGCGGGGCCGGTAGTCCGGCCCAGTTCGGCCATGTCGCCCAACACGGCGACGCGGCGACCGCGGCAGGGCAAATCGCGCAGAGTTTGCAGGGCGGCGAGCATGGAGTCGGCGTTGGCGTTGTAAGCGTCGTCGAGCACGCGGACGCCGGCGGCGTCGCAAAGGCGCAGCCGCATCTTCAGGGCGGCGCACGCGGCCAGGCCGCGGGCGATTTGGGCGCGGTCCAGTTCCAATTCGGCGCCGAGGGCCAGGGCCAGGAGGGCGTTGGCGGCCTGGTGGCGGCCGAGAAGGCGCACACGATATTCGCCGCGGAGCGCGGCCTGGCGGCACTCGACTGAAAAAGTCACGCCCTCATCGTCGCAAAGAACTCGGGTCGCTCGATAGTCGTTGCCCTCGTTGAAGCCCGTCCGCACCACGCGCGCGGAGGCGCGGCGGGCGAGGGACTCCGACCAGGGGTCGTCGCCATGGATGAAGAGGGTTCCGGAGGCGGGCAGACATTCGGCGATGGCGCCCTCCTCGCGGGCGACGCCGGCCAGGTCGCCAAAGAACTCCAGATGTTCGCGGGCGATGTTGGTGACGACACCGTGGGAGGGGGCGATCATGCGCAGGAGCGGGTCCAGTTCGCCGGGATGGTTGGATCCCGCCTCCAGGACGGCCGCCTGGTGGGAATGTTCCAGCCGCAGCAGGGTCAGGGGCACGCCGATCTCATTGTTGAAACTGGCCTCCGACCAAAGCGTGGATTTCTTTTGGCGCAAGACCGAGGCGATCAGTTCTTTCGTCGTCGTTTTTCCATTGGAGCCGCCGACGGCGACGACGGGAAGCTGGAAATCGGCGCGGTAGCGGGCGGCCAGACGGCCGAGGGCGCGGCGCGTGTTGTCCACCGCGATGACGGCGCAGTCGTGAAAATCGGCGGGCAGTTTGGCGCGCTCGGCGACGATGGCGGCGACGCCGCGCCGGGCCACCTCGGGCAAAAGTGAGTGGGCGTCGAATCGCTCCCCCGACAGCGCGAAGAACAGGTCGTTGGGTCCGGCCTGGCGAGAATCGGAGCAAAGGCGCGTCACCATTTTGTCGGGGGGGCCGTGGCGCAGCTCCCCCCCGGCGGCCTGGGCGATGAACTGGAGAGGGCGCGGTTCCATCGGTGTTTGCGGTTGCGAAATCAGGGCGCGGCGCCCTGTTTATTATGTTTGATTGGTCAGTTGTTTTTCACGGGACGCGGCCCCGCCGGGGATCCGGCGGCGGACGCGAGGGCCTGGCTGGCCGGAACCACCGGCTCCAGGTCGGGTTTGAGATTCAGATAATTGGCGGCGCGCTCGGCGATGGCCTTGAAGATGGGGCCGGCGACCGCGCCGCCGAAATGGTCGCCTTTGGGCGGTTCGTCAATGAACACCGCGACGCACAATTCCGGATTGTCCGCCGGGAAGAAGCCGAGGAAGGAACTGAAGTACTTGTCGCTGATGTACTGGCTGTGCTCGACCTTTTCGGCGGTGCCCGTCTTGCCCGCGACGGTGTAGTGGTCCAGGCGCGCCTTGGGGGCGGTGCCCTCGCTGCTGACCACGGTCTTGAGGGCGGTGACCATTTGGGCCATGGCGGCGGTGCAGGCGATTTGGCGGACGGGCTGCGGTTGGTATTTGACGACCACTTTGCCGTCGGCATCCACCAGGCGGTCCACGAGCATGGGCCGCATAAGGAGGCCCTTGTTGGCGATGGCGCTCATGGCCATGACCATTTGGAGCGGGGTGACGGCCACACCCTGACCCATGGGAATGCGGGCGATGGAGAGCTTGCTCCAGCTTTTGACGGGAGGCACCTCGCCCCAGACCTCGAAGGGCAGCGGAATGCCCGTGCGGTAGCCGAATCCGAAGTTGCGGATATAATGGTAGAGTTCCTCCTGGCCCAGCCGGATCCCGATCTTGGCCGCGCCGATGTTGGAGGATTTGGTGATGATCTTCTCGACCGTGAGCACGCCGTAAGACTCGTGATCATGCAAAACCTTGCCCGCGTAAGTGAAATGCCCGTTTTCGCAATCGAAGGTGTCAGCCAGGGTGACGACGCCCTGGTCCAGCGCGCCGCTGACGACGACGATTTTGAATGTGGATCCCGGCTCGTGGGTGTCGGAAATGACGCGGTTGCGCAGCGCGTCGGGCGGGAAGGCGCCGGGGTGGTTGGGATCGAAGTTGGGGAAGTTGGCCAGCGCCAGAATCTCCCCGGTGCGGGGCCGGAGCATGACGGAGGAGATGCTCACGGGGGGGGGGGAGAGCTTGTGCATGCCCTCGGCCAGCGCCGACTCCATGATGTTCTGCAAGCCGGCGTCCAGGGTGAGAACCACGTTGAGTCCGTCGCGCGGGGCCACGTCCTCGTCGCGATAGGCGACCAGTTCGCGCTGGCGTTTGTCCATTTCGGTCCGGCGCCAGCCCTCAATGCCGGTGAGGTCGGTGTTGAACTCCAGTTCGATCCCGTCTATTCCGGTGATCTCCTGCCCTTCGCCGCTGACGTAACCCAGGACGTGGGCGGCCAGACACTGGTTTGGATAGACGCGGACCTGGTCGTCCTGGGCGAAAATGGCCTTGTCATGGAGGGCGCGGCAAAAGGCCTGCTCCTGGGTCTTGAGCTTGGACTCGTCCACGCCCAAAGGGAGGGTGGCCATGGTCTGTCGGATTTGCTCCCAGGATTCCAGAGAGACCTTGTGTTTGAGGACGACGTAATGGGAGAGGTTGGTCTTGCCGCCGGCCACCATCAGGCGGGGGGCCAGGCGATCCAGCAAATACTCCTGGTTGGTCTGAAGCAAAGGGGCCAGGGCCTGGGCCACCCGCGCGCGCTCGTTGCCCAGCAAAGAGGGATCGGCGCAGACCAGTTTGGCGGGAACGCTGGTGGCCAGGGGGTTGCCGCGGATGTCAAGGATCTGGCCGCGCATCGCGTCGCGGAGGATGGTGCGCACAGTGTTGGTCAGAGCCAGGCCCTGGAGCTCCTCGTGGCGCAGGACCTGCCAATCCACCAGGCGCCAGGCCAGCGAGGAGAAGGCCAGGAGCAAGCCGATGGCCAGCAAATACAATTTCCGAAACTGCCAGGCCAGATTCATTTTTTCAATCAGCCGTCCGCCCGCGCCGTCCGGTTCCTCCGCCGGACCAACGCGAGCGGCGGCCAAATCAGTTGTTGCGCGCCAGGGTCCCCCCTCCCGCCTGCCGCAATTCCGCCGGCGGCGCCGCGGAATCCGGCGCCGCGTCGGTCATGCGGATGACCTGAGCCAGGGCGGGCGGCCCCAGGCCCAGGTTCAGTTTCCTGACCCGCTCGTCCAGGGCGACGGGAGAGCACAAGGCGGCCAGTTGGTCGCGCCGGATGCGGTTCTCGCGCTCCAGTTGGCTGAGGCGGATCTCCGATTTTTTCACCTGGTCGCCCAGGACGCTGATCTGGTTTTTGAACCAGTCGTAACCCACGCCCAGAGTGACGAACACGGCGAAGAGGGCCAGCGCCGCGAACGCGCGGGCGGGACGGAAACCAGATTCACTTTTTCTGTTTCGACCCATATCAAACACATCTTTCCAACACTCGGCACTGCGCGCTGCGGGCGCGCGGATTCTCCGCCACCTCCGCCGCGCCCGGCAGGATGGCTTTGCGCGATACCCACCGCACAAGCGGGGGCCGCGGCCGGCGCATCTCCGGCACGTCGGGTTCCCCCGCCTCATAATCCCGGGAGAGGCGGCGGCCGAATTCCTTCACCACCCGGTCCTCCCCCGAGTGAAAAGAAATCACCGCCAGCCGCCCCCCCGGTCTTAAAACCGTCACCGCCGCTTCCAAACCGCGCCGCAAATGGCCCATCTCGTCATTCACGGCGACGCGCAAGGCCTGAAACACTTTCGTGGCGGGATGCGCCTTCCTTCCGCCGCGGGGTGAAACTTTTTCGATCAACTCCGCCAATTCCCGGGTCCGCCGCAGGGGACCAGTCCGCCGCGCCCGCTCGATGGCCCGCGCAATCCGCCGCGAACGGGCCTCCCCGCCGTACTCCCAAAAGACCCGGGCCAGTTCCTCAACGCCGGCCTGGCTGAGCAGGGCCTCGGCGGTCAGTTCCTGCTCCGGGTCCATTCGCATGTCCAGCGGCCCGTCGCCCTGAAAACTGAATCCCCGCTCCGGCGAATCCAACTGTTGCGAATTCAGCCCCAAATCCAGGACTACGCCGTCGCAACTGCCCGGCTCAATCCACCGCGCCAGATCGGCGAAGGACCCCTGCCGGATTTCAAAGCGTCCCGCGAACGGGGCCAGGCGCGTCGCCGCCGCCCGCACCGCCGCCCCATCCCGGTCGCAGCCAAACAGCCTTCCCGTCGGCGCGCTGGCCTGGAGAAGCGCCGCCGCGTGGCCGCCGCCGCCGATTGTGCCATCCACGTAAATCCCGCCCGGCCTGGGCCGGAGGGCCTCCAGGACCCCGCTCGTCAACACCGGTCTGTGAGTAAACTCGGGCACTGAAAATTGGGTTCATGGTCGCATTTCCACCAACTGGTCTGAATGGCGCGGAACCGGACCAGAATCTCCGGGCGCCGGCTCCCCCTTGAGTTGGATCCAACGCGCGCTTGGACGCCTCGCGGGCTTTGCGGGCTGGCCGCCGGCGGAGTGGGCCGCCTCCGGGTTTTCCGCTTTTCGCTCCACAGTGACCACGACCAAATCGGCCTCGCTCAAGTCATTTCTGAGCACGGTGACTTTTTCCAAGGCCAGCTCGGCCTGGGCGCGCGGACGGGAGTCATGAGCCGGGGAACGCGAGTTGAACGTGAAGACTCGCGCCAAGTGCGCCTTGAGGAATTGGAGAAAGGGGAATGGAGAAGGGAGCATGGAAGAAATGCGGCGCACCGGGGGCGCGACCGGCGGCTGGGACGGGAGGGAAACACTTTGCGCGGGCGCGGGAGCGGGGGGCGCATCTTGACCGCGACTTCCTTGGATGGAACAAGCCGCTCTCCCATCGTCCCGGGGCGGGGGCGTTGGCAAATCGCATTGCGGCGGCGCCGGGATGCGGCCAAGTGCGGGCGCGGACGCGGGCGTTGGCGGCATTGCGGCCTCCTCAAAGAGGGCGGGCTGGGGGACCGACGCGGGGGCGCGGACAGCGGAGGCAAGCACGGGCCCCCGCCTTCCGGTCGCGCCGAACTTTGGGAACGGGTTTCCCGTTGGCAGCTTGTACGCTCCCGTCCGGTCTTTTAATCGGACGAGCGAGCGCCCCATGGACCAAAACGTCAAAAGGCTGGTTTTCATTCGAGTAATTGGATGGCCCGGCTCAGGTCGGACTTCTGCAAAGTCTTGGTCTCCTTGTACCGGTCTGGAGGCCAGATTTCGAAATAATCGAGGACCCCCGCGAAAAGCGCCTCGTCGCGGATGCCGACCTCCTCGGCCATTTCGGCGGGAATGGCCAGACGTTTGGCGCTGTCCAGCGACACCCGGGCCGAAGCGCTGCCAATGTGCCGCTTGAGGAGCGTCTTCTCGGGTGTGGTCGGCAGGTTGGCTACTTGTGCGCGCAGTTTCTCCATTTCCTCCGGCGGCAAAACACGGAGGCACGGCCCCTGCGGCCAGACGATCATCGTGAACTCAATGGGTTTGGCTGGCCGCCATGCCAGGGGCATCTGGACGCGGCGATTGGGATCCACCGCGTAGCGGTGGGTCGAGTCGTACGTCACTTTCTGGGTCGCCGAACCCCGCATAAAATCAACTCAATTGAACTCAAACATCATTGTAACCTCATCCCCACAAATCCACAAGAAAAAACGGTTTTCTCCGTGATTTAACAGATTTATACAGATTTCCCCAAAATCGGTCAAGGGAAAACCGAGAAAAACTTATCCACAGGTTATTCACAACCCGAAGAACCGGCTCCTCCATTCCCAGCGACTTCTTCCGGTGCCGGCCCCAAGCCTCCCCGGACCCGCCGGACGGTCTCGCTTGTCCGCGCACACGGTCCGATTCCCAGCCGTGCGGTCTGGCCTCAAAAAATGAGGCTGCCCGTGTTGCAGTTCCTTAATACCTATAGTCCAATCCACCAAGACAGCGCCCCGATTTCCAGGGCGCGCAAAAATGAGACTACCCACATTGCCATTCAAAATGTGGGTAGTCTCATTTCGGCAACGCAGGAGAAATCTGTCAAGAAATCATTTTGGCGACAACAAAAATCTGGCGCGTCTTGATACAAACACCATTATTGACATGAGGTTTCACGATTCTCCTGGCCCGAACCGCTGTCCGCGTTCCCCTTTTCTCGGCCGCTTGTCTCACTGCCTGTGCCCGTTTGTGGGGCCAGTGACTCGGACGAAAGGGTCAAGGAGTGCTTAAGCGCGCCCTTATAATCGTTGGTTTGGCTTGTTTGGCAATCGCTGTGTTCTCTTTTTGGGTGTGCCGGGCGCCTGCGCTTCCCTCAGCCAGAATCAAACTTGTTGCATACGAATCTCGACAAAACTCTGTCGTGGCCACAGTTGATTTGAGGAACACGGGCACTTCGCCACTGAGTTACCACGATACCAGCGAAGGTGTTTGTTTCACAATCTTGGCGCAAGTCCGAGGTAAAGAGACGAATTGGAGTTCTGGAGGGGGCACGGCTTCGATGGCTGGCCCAATCGTCGTTTGGGCTTCCCAAAGCGCGCGCATTCGTGTGGTTCTCCCGATCGGCACCGAGAAATGGTGCTGTACCCTCCCGCTCCGAGGAACAGGCGCCAGAATCAGAGTATTCACAGATCTGTGCGAGTGGGGCATTTGGAATCGAACTTTTCCTGTCTCGCAGTGGTCGTTACGTCTGTTCCCCTTGAACGATTCGGACGAGCGGAAGATTCAAACCGACACTTTTGCTGTCACCGGTCACTTCAAAACCAGCCAGTTAGCGTCGAATCAAAACCGGCCACTTTGAGGTGCGCTATTTAAGTCAGATTCCAATATTTTCGCAATCAGATTCTTGTCCCGGCTGATCAAATAGACTGCATCATTCTCTGCGATGACGTGTAGCGGCTGTAAACGAACCACTTGCTTCCAGTACCGTTCTCGCTTCTCCTCCCAGGTGAAGTCAATCGGGGAGAACCCACCGTAGTTAACCATCGTCTCAAAACCTTCGACTTGAGTGGGTTGGTCAAAAACTAGCCATTCATCGAACTGGTCGTGGGGAATCTGATTGACGGCGCAAATCTTGGGGCTGTGGGCCAGCCGTCCGATCATGCGCCAGCCGTCTATTCGCTCAGAGTCAGACAACGTCAGGAAACCACTATCAAAGGACGTGTTGACGAGATACATACCCAGGACCAACTCAGGAAATTTCTGCCACAAATCGGTGATAAATAAGCCTCGCTGATCCGGCCAGTCAATGACTTGATAGCCGTCTCGAACAATGTGACGCGCACTTTTCATGTTGAACTTTTATCATGCGACTGGCCATGGTTTATGAAACCCGAAAATCCGTCCTTTCGGGCGGCGCACATCCGAGCCATAATCCGATTTTCGGTGAAAATCGTGTGTTGTCCATGATCCGTCAGCAGCAAAGTAAAACGAGCAGAACCGGAAAGCGAGCCATTCAACTCGCCGGTTCTGCGGTCGAAGCTCCGTTGGGCTTGGATTTGGTCTTCTTGTTTTTAACCTCCGTCCCGGGAATGGCAGCATGGTCTTTAAGAGCGTGTTTTGAAAATCTCATTTCTTCAACGCCTCGGCTCGGCAGGAGCCTCGCCCTGCCACACACGCCTCGGTAGGGCGAGGCTCCTGCCGAGCCATCTGCCGGCGGACGCTTAATAAACGCATTTTTAAAACACGCTCTAAGCCGATAAACTCCCCCCGCACAACCAATTGACAGGAGAATTCGCGCAGTTTGCCAGAGATTCTCAGGCCCTGCGCGCCGCCAGGACGCGGTTGCGCAGAGTGGCAAGAAGCAACACCGATCCTGTCAGAAGCCAGAAGTTGTCGGCGGAGTCCGGGACCGATGACGCGCCGCCGAAAAACTGGATTTCGTCGCTGAATGTCCAAGGTCCCTCCTCGAGCAGGGCAACTCGAACGTAAGGATCGGTGATGTCCAGTCCGCCAACCGCCAGGATATCATGTGTGCCGTCGTTCGCATCAGAAGCGGGCACCGTGAGTCCTCCCACAGCAGTGCCCCAAATTTATTCAATCGGTGCTTTCGTAAATCGCGACGCTGGGCAACGTAACGTCCCACGGTGCGTCCTGAACCGAGCTGACGTCAACGGTGTTGATGGTCTGCCCGGGCGCGAAGGTAAAATCAATATTCTCCACCGGGGTATAGGCCCATCCAACGTAATCATACCATTCATAAGGCGGGACCCAAGCACTGCCAAACACGCCATCTGTCAATTCGTGTCCCGAGTAGTCAAAATAGCTATACGTTCCGGTATCCCCAGGACTTGATAAAGTGTAACCGGACGAAAAGACTTGAGTGCCAGTTGACAGAGTATAGCCCGGCGAAAGCTGAGCAAAGGCACTGGAGGCCGTCATCAGGGCAGGGATTGTCGAAAAGCAGGCTAAAATTGCGATTGATTTCATGATTTCTGTGTCAAAAGATCATCGGGAAGAAGTAGCATAAATCGCGCCGATATTGACATGGATTATTTCAGCTAATTCAGAAGTACCAGTCCATAAACAGGTTAAGATTTTTTTATTCCGCGGAGTCCGCGCCCCGTAATTGAGGTCAAAAGGCCATCGGCGTAATCAAATCCGACAGTCTGCGCATTTTCCAATTTGGTGGGCATACGGATTTTGCTCTGCCATAATATGTTACAACGATTTTAGGTGAAGGGGACCATTGTGTAAAGAATGCCGACGCCTTTTGGCGAGTCCGACAGACCAAGAGGCTCAGACCTCCGGAACTTGAGAAGTTTGAAATTATCCATTGCTTTGTCCTGAACTTGTCTCCATTGGATAAGGGTCTGAAATACCGATGGTCATTGCCCGAACCCCCGCTCGACGGCTGCGCCGCGACTCTGGCCTCCGCCCTGGGCGTCTCGCCCCTGCTGGCCCAATGCCTGGCCAACCGCGGAATCACCGAGCCGGAGAAGGCCGCCCGTTTCCTGCGCCCGCGCCTCAAGGATTTGTCCGACCCGATGCTTCTCCCGAACATGGCCGCCGCCGTGGACCGCCTGCTGCTGGCCCGCCAACGCGGTGAGGCGCTGGTCATTTTCGCGGATTACGATGTGGATGGCGTCACCTCCGCCGCCCTCCTCCTGGAAACCCTGGGCGCGCTGGGTTGGAGCGCCGAGTATTATTTGCCGCGCCGCCTCGACGAGGGGTACGGGCTGACCCGCGACGCCGCCGAACATTGCCTCCAGAAGTATCCCGTCAAATTGCTCCTCGCCGTGGATTGCGGCTCCACTTCCGTGGACACCATCGCCTGGCTCGGCCAAAAGGGAACCGCGGTCATCGTCCTCGATCATCACCAAGTCTCCGCGCCGCCGCCCCCGGCCGTCGCCTTGGTCAATCCCCGTCTGGCCGGTCCGCCCGGGGCGGAGACGGAGTTCTGCTCCGCCGGCCTGGCCTTCAAACTGGCCCACGCCCTGCTCAAGCGGCTGCGCGACGCGGGCGAGCCGGCCGCCGCAAAGCTGGATTTGCGCCAGCACTTGGATTTGGTCGCCCTGGGCACAATCGCCGACCTGGTCCCGTTGACGGGGGAAAACCGCATTTTCGCCCGCGCCGGCCTGGAACGCCTCACCACCACGCAACGGCCCGGTTTGCTCGCCCTCAAAGCCGCCGCCCAGTGCCCCTCGCCCATCGGCAGTTATGAGGTCGCTTTTCAACTCGCCCCTCGCCTCAACGCCGCCGGACGCCTGGAAGACGCCGAGGAATCCTTGCGCCTCCTGCTGGCGCGCGACGCCGCCGCCGCCGCGCCGCTCGCCCGCGGCCTGGACGCCCGCAACCGCCAGCGCCAGCAAATCGAGCGCGACATCGCCGAGGAAGTCATGGCCGCCGTCCTCGCCCGCTTCGACCGCAAAAAGGATTTCGCCATCGTCGAAGGGTGCGCCTCGTGGCATATCGGCGTGGTGGGGATTGTGGCCTCGCGCGTGGTGAAGCGCTTTCACCGGCCGGCCGTCATTTTGGGCGGCGACGGCGAAATGTGGCGCGGCTCGGGACGGAGCATCAAGGGGTTTGACTTGGCCGCGGCGTTGCGGAGCTGCGACGATCTGCTCGCCCGGCACGGCGGTCACAGCATGGCCGCGGGAGTCACCGCCCAGCCCGCCCAGGTGGACCCTTTCCGCCGGCGTCTCAACGAGCTGGCCCGCCTCTCCCTCAAGCCCGAAGATTTGGAGCCGTGCTTGAAATTGGACGGACAGGTCGCCGGCGCCGACTTGACCCTCGCCCGCGTGGAGGAATTGGAGGCGCTGGCCCCGACCGGACAAGGCAACCCGCCGGCGCAATGGATGACGGGCGGCCTGGCCCATCAGCGGCCCCCGCGGCGGATGGGCCGGGAGAACCAGCATGTGAAATTTTACTTGACAGACGGCCGCGCCGCCCTGGAGGCTGTCTGGTGGAATTGCGGCGACGCCCCCATGCCGGAGGGTCGCTTCGATCTCGCCTTCACCCCCGCCATCAACGAATACCAGGGCGCCCGAGCCGTGCAACTGCGCGTCCTGGATTGGCGCGAGTCGGCCTGACTCTCCGCAATCACTCCCTGCCCGCCGCCGCGATGAACGGCTTCAACTCCTCCATCAACCGGGCAAACCCGTCCGGGGTCAGTTGCTGCGACCCGTCGCTCCAGGCCTCGGCGGGATTGGGGTGGACTTCGATCAACAGCCCGTCGGCTCCCATCGCCACCGCCCCTTTGCACATCGCCATCACCAAATCCGCCCGCCCCACCCCCTGGCTGGGATCAATTATGATCGGACAATGCGACTCCTGCTTCATGATCGGAATGGTGGAGAGGTCGAGCGTGTTGCGGGTGTAAGTCTCAAAAGTGCGGATGCCCCTCTCGCAGAACATGAGATTGGGGTTGTTGTTGGACAAAACGTACTCGCCCGCCAGCAGCCATTCCTCAATTCTCATGGACGGCCCCCGTTTCAGCAGCACCGGTTTCCCGCTCCGCGCCGCCGCGATGAGCAATTGAAAATTCTGGCAGTTCCGCGCCCCGATTTGAATGATGTCGGTGTGCTCGGCCACAAGTCCCGCGTGCTCCTCGGAAAGCAATTCGGTGATGATGGACAACCCGGTTTCCCGCCGCGCCTTGGCCAGCAGCATCAGCCCTTTCCTGCCCAGCCCTTGAAACTCGTACGGCGAGGTCCGCGGCTTGAAGGCCCCGCCCCGCAAAATGGTCGCCCCCGCCTTTTTGACCGCGTGGGCCGTGGCCAGCAGTTGCCGTTCATCCTCCACCGAGCAAGGCCCGGCCATGACTTGGATTTTTTTGCCGCCGATCACGTCGCCCCGCACCTGGATGGTGGAGGTGGCCTTGTGCGCCTCGCGGCTGACCAGCTTGTAACGCTTTTGGACCGGCATCACCTGCTCGACCTGCGGCCAGGAGGTCAGCGTTTCCAGGCTCTGATGTGTGCGCTCGTCTCCAATCGCCCCCACCACCGTCCGTTCCACCCCGCGCATCACATGCGGTCGGTAGCCCAGCTTCTGGATTTCCCGGAGCAGGGCCTTCTCGTCTTTTTTCGATATGCCTGGCTTGAGAACGACAATCATAATTCTGTGGGGGATGGGATCAAATTTCAGGCGTCCGGGAGGTGGAGGAACTCCCCCGGACCCGCTTGCGCGAAATTCTCATGGACATGTCGTGACCCGGTAGAAGAGCTGGTTGGTCGGCGCGTTGGTGTCGGTGAAAACAACGCTCGAAGTGGCCATGGCATTGGTGGCGATGGGGGTCCAAGTCTCCAGGTCCGCCGAGGTCTCGATCACCAATGGCGTTCCCACCGGCCCGCTCAACGTCGCCTGGAACTGCCCCGTCCCGTTTATCTCCGGCGAGCCAAACTGCACCGTCGCCGGCGGCGAAAGCACCACGGCCTGGTAGAAAAGCTGGTTGGTCGGCGCGTTGGTGTCGGTGAAAACAACGCTCGAAGCGGCCATGTCGTTGGTGGCAATCGGGGTCCAGGTCAGCAGGTCTGTCGAGGTCTCAATCACCACCGGCGTTCCCTCCGGCCCGCTCAACGTCGCCTGGAACTGCCCCAGTCCGTTGATCTGCGGGGAACTAAACTGAACCGGCCCGGGCTGCGTGAGCGGAAAATAGTAAAAAGTCAGGCTCCATCCGTTGCTGATCGCGCCGGAAGTCGTGATCGGGAAACTGCCGCTGTCAAACACATACAAACTCCAGTCCCCCTCCAGCACCGTTCCGATGAAGCCGGCCAGCGCGTTGGTCGTGGGCGGCGGATTGTCGCCGTTGTCAATCCCGTCGTCCGTTTGGTAGGTGCCCGGCGTGATCTGGCCGTTGGCGGGAAGCGGAGCGGCCGCCTCGTCGTCAAACGTGAGCGTCACGTCGTTGACCCCGCTCCCGGAGCCTTGGTCGTACATCAAATCCACCGCCTGGCCGGGTCCGCTCGGTCCGGCGAGCAGATCGAGATGGCGCTGGAATTGGTGAAACTCACGATGGTCGGCGTCTGGGCCGCGACCGGTTGATGCGCCATCCGCAAAGCCAGAACGAGCCACAGGCCGGTCAGAAACCGCCGGCCCGGGCGGGCCGCGCGGGCGCAGGTAATTGGGGCGGGATTCATTGAAACATTCATTGAAGGAATTCAATGGGTCGTCAGTCTAATCAACTGACGGCAAACTGATTGATGTCACGCTTCTCCATGTTTGCTTACGGTTAGCACACAACGGCGCGCCCGTCACGAAAATAATATCGGATACCTTTCGATAAGGGCGGGGCGGGGTTGCAAACGGCGGCGACATCCCGTATGCTGTCTTGGCAGGAACCTTTGGATGAGGCAATTTATGAAAACGCGACAAACGACTTTCCGGGCCGCCACCGTCACAGCCATCACGGCGGCTCTGCTTCCGATCACCACCTCCCGCGCGCTGGCGGCCGCGGACACCACTTCAAGCCCGGCGACGACGCCCTCCGTCCAGCCCGCGGCGCCCCCGGAGCCGGAAATGCCTTCGGGCGTGAGCGAAGTGCTCAAGCTCCAGAAAGGCGGCGTCTCTGCGGATATCATCACCCATTACGTCAACAACTCAACCCTGTCCTTCTATCTCAGCGCCGACAATGTGATTTACCTGCAGCACCAAGGCGTTCCGGCGCCGGTGATCACGGCCATGATCCAGCGCAATGGGGAACTGCAGCGACAAACCGGCATGGCCGGGCAGCCAGCCGCGCCCCCGCAGCAGGCGCAGGCCCCGGCGGCAACTTATGGTTACCCCCCGGAAAATGCCGCCGTCAACTTTAACAACGCCCTGCAGGCCCGGGCGGCCAATCCAGCTTTTTACCCGACTCCGGCGCCTTCTTATCCGGTCTATTATCCCACCTACGACTATTACGATTATTATCCGTACGCCTATCCTTATGCCTTCGACTACTGGCCGCCGGTGTATTTCGGGCTGGGAGTCGGCTATGTGGGGGGCGGATTTGGTCATGGCGGGGTTGAACATGGCGGGTTTGGCGGCGGTGTCGGGCACGGCGGGTTTGGCGGCGGCGCCGGACACGGCGGATTTGGCGGCGGCGCCGGACACGGCGGCGGGCACCGCTGAGAACGATTAAATCACCCCGCGCTCCGGACGCGCGCGATGTCCGACAAAATTTGTTCCCGCAGCGCCGCCACAGAGGGAAATTTCCGCTCCTCGCGCAATTTGGCGACGAAGACCAGCTCCAGTTCCTGCCCGTAAATGTCGCCCGAAAAATCCACCAAGTGCGCCTCCACCTGGATTTGGGGCGCTGCGGACGGGTTTGAATCCACAGTGGGGCGGCGGCCGATATTGACCGCCGCAGTATGCGTCCTCCCGCCAACCTCGGCCCGCGCCGCATACACCCCGCACGGCGGCGTCAGCAGCCCGGCCAGGTCAAGATTGGCCGTGGGCACCCCGATTTGACGGCCCCGTCCGCTCCCTTGGACAACTTTGCCGCAAAGAGTGTAGGGGCGGCCCAGCAACCGGCCCGCCAGATCAAAGCGGCCCTCCCGCACCGCCTCGCGCGCCCGCGTGCTGCTCACGGGCTGGCCGTCCAGTGATATTTCGGCCAGCGGGTGGACGGCGAAGTTCAACTCCTTTCCCAGCGCCTCCAGCAAGGCGACATTGCCCGACCGCCGGCGGCCAAAGGTGAACGTCCCCCCGACCGCGATGCTCGCCATCGGCCGGCAATCCCGCCACAACCCGCGAACAAACTCCTCCCCGGAAACCTCGCTCAACGCCTTGTCAAAACGAAGGACACAAGCCGTGTCCGCCCCCAGCGACGCGATCACGCGCAGCTTCTTGTCCGGCGGATAGATCAGAGGCGGGACGCGGCCGGGCGCCACGATGGCGTTGGGATGGCGGTCAAAGGTGATCACCACGCCCAGCCCGCCGCGGAGCGCCGCGTCCCCGGCCGCCTGGCGGATGACTTGCTGGTGCCCCAGGTGGACGCCGTCGAAAACTCCGATGGCCAGGCAGACCGGACGCGGGCCGCCGCCCAATTCCGCGGTCGAATGGATGACATTCATGCCGGGTCAGAGGGGCCGTCCCGCCCGCGTTTGGTCTTTTTCATCGCGTTTCTCCACATTCCGGCCCTCATTCCGCCTGAGTCAATTGTAAAAACGGCAGCACCCGCCTCTCCAGATCCCCCGGGGAAAGCCGCAAAACATCCTCAAACGGGATCGCGTCTTTGACGTCGAATTTTCCGGAAATCACCCGGCGCAGCGAGGCCAGATGCGCGCCGCAGCCGATCTTGGCGCCCAACTCATGCACCAGCGAGCGCACGTAGGTTCCCTTGGTGCAGGCGACCCGGAACCGGCCCAGCGGCTCGGTGTAATCGCTGAAACGGAAGCTGTAAACATGGATGAGCCGCGCCTTGCGCTCCACCTCCACCCCTTTGCGCGCCATCTTGTAGAGGGGCACACCCTTGACTTTCACCGCGGAAACCATCGGCGGCGTCTGCATCAGATCGCCTTGGAAGGCCGCGGCGGCGGCGTTGAGTTCCTCCACCGTCATTGGCGGCACCGGCAGCGAGGCCGCCAGCTCGCCGTCCGCGTCATAGCTGTCGGTCGCCTCCCCGAACTTGGCCGCGCCCTCATACACTTTGTCGTCCCCCATCAATCTCTCCGAAAGCTTGGTGCCCCGGCCCAAAACCAGGATCAGCAGGCCCGTGGCCCCGGGATCCAGTGTGCCGCAGTGGCCGACTTTTTTCAGCCCGAAGTTCCGCCGCACCGCGTCCACCACGTCGTGCGACGTGGGGCCGGCGGGCTTGTCAATCAGAACCGCTCCGTCGAATGAGTCAAACTCGCGCATGGAATCAATGGGCCGCGGCGATGGCTTTCTGGATGGCCGCCACCACGCGGCGCTGGACGGAGAGCGGCTTTCCGGCGACCCGCGCCCCCGCCGCGGCGCGATGGCCGCCGCCCCCGAACTGGGCGGCGATGTCGTTGACGTTCACCGCCTCGGATTTGGAGCGCAGGCTGATGCGCGTCATCTCCGGCCCCATTTCCTCAAACACGCACGCCACCACCACCGGCTCGATGGCCCGGATATGGTCAATCAGTCCCTCCGTGTCGTCCCGGTCCGCCCCGGTGCGCGCGAAATCCCGGTTCTTGAGCCACAGATAGGCGATGCGATCATTGTAAGTCAGGTGGAAATGGTTGTACACATGCTGGAGCAGCCGGACGCGCGACAGGGTGAAGGACTCATAGATTTCGCGGCTGATGTTCTCCAGATGCGCGCCCAATTTCACCAATTCCCCCGCCGTGTGAAATGTGCCCGGTTTGGTGGTGGAGTACTGAAAACTGCCCGTGTCCGTGGACACCGCGGTGAACAGGCAGTCGGCCATCCGCGCCGAAATCGGCCAGCCGGCGACTTTGATCAGGCGGAAAATCAGTTCGCCCGTCGAGGCCTCGCGGTCGGAAATCCAGTTCAAATCCCCATAGCGCGTGTTGCTTTGGTGGTGGTCAATGTTGATCAGACACTTCCGGATCTCCACAGCCGGGCCGATGGTTCCCAGCCGCTCAAAACTCGCGCAATCCAGGGCGACCACCAGATCGAACACCCCGCCGGCTTCCGGCTTCCGCACCACATGCCCCACGTCCAGGAACGCGTACTTGGGCGGCACCGGGTCCTCGTTCCAGCACACCACCTGCCGGCCCTGGCGGTGCAGCGCGATGGCCAGCGCCAGTTGCGAGCCGATGCAATCCCCGTCCGGCCGGACATGGCCGCCGACGCAGATCCTCTGGCTTTGGCCGATCTTCTCCAATATCCGGTCAATGATCCGCGGATGGAATTTCATGGGGGGGGCGGGGCCTTCTCCAGCTCCTCCAGGATCCGGAGGACGCGGTTTCCCCGCTCGACCGATTCGTCAAGCACAAATCTAAGCCGCGGCGTGTACTTCAGCACCACCGCCGCCGCCACCAGCCCCTGGATCCTCTTCCGGTTCTTTTCCAGCAGCTCCATCCCCTGGGTCTTCTGCGCCGCCCCGCCCAGTATGCCAATGTAAACTGTGGCGCTCTTCAAGTTCGGGGCCACCTGCAGGTCGTTGACATTGATCAGCCCGGCCTCGTTGACCGGCAGCTCGCGCCGGATCACCTCCCCGATCTCGCGTTTGAGCAGCTCCCGCACCCGTTCCAATCTCAGGGACATAATCGGCCTCCATGTGTTGATGATTTAAATTTTCGGGGCGACTTTCTCGGTGATGAAGCAGTCAATGGTGTCGCCCACTTGCAGGTCGTTGAACCCCTCGATGCGGATCCCGCATTCCATCCCCGCCCGCACTTCATTGACTTCGTCCTGGAAGCGCCGCAGCGTCTGCACCACGCCCTCGTAGAGCAGTCCCTTGCGCCGCAGCACGCGGGCCTTGCCGCGGACCACCCGGCCCGTGCTGACCATGCAGCCGGCCACATGCCCCCCCTTGGACAGCTCAAAGATCTTGCGCACCTCCGCCGAGCCGATCACCACCTCCTTGATCAGCGGTTCCAGCAGGCCCGCCATGGAGGCCTTGACCTCGTCTATCAGCTCGTAAATGATCGAGTAAAGTTTGATCTGCACCCCCTCCCGCTTCGCCAGGTCCGCCACC
>JBEKAN010000089.1:0-12816 GCA_050015895.1 Verrucomicrobiota bacterium | reverse complement strand
GGATGCCGGTGTTCCGGGCGTGGGAAAGGCCGCCGTTCTTCTGTTCCAGCAGCCGGATGCGCCGTCCCGCGTATTTTTTAATTAACTGCCGCGCGACCCTGCTGGTGTCATCCGGGCTGCCATCGTTGACAATTATCAGCTCCCAATCGGCTTGCGTTTGGGCCACGACGCTCGCCACCGCCTCGGGCAGATATTGCGCCTGCTTGTGGCATGGGATCACCACCGAGACCAACGGCACGGGCGCCGCCGCCGGCTGCGTGCTCCACCCGGCCTCCTGATGGCACGCATTCGGGATAAAACCGTCGAAGGCTTCCGTTTGAATTCGTTCGCCCCGGGCAAAAATGTCGGCCAGGTTCCCAGCCGAACAAGTCGCGTCCTCACCGGCGCGGTTGTTGCAAACCTGCTGCACCTTGTTCACCGGGATGGAGAAAGCCGCCGAACGCTCCCAGCAGGCCAGGAAGGGTTGGCTCCCGCCAAAGCGCCCCGTGCTGCGGGACATCGTTGCCTCCAGCGTGTTGGGATTCTGGAACTCCAGCGACTCCAGCAACGGCACCATCTCCCCGCTCCGATACACCGAACTGGAAACTTCGAGCGGATAACCAAAATCATAATCCGCGCCCGGCCAGCGATATTTCAGTTGCCCGCCCTCCAAACTTTCAAAATCCGGCGGCCGTTGCGCCTGATTCATGGAATAGCAATAAGCGGTGTTGCGCCCCAACCGCAGCGAGAAGCCCAGGATTTCCGGGTGCCCTCGAAGCGTGCGGACAATCTCCGCCATCCTAAAGTCTTGAACGAACACTGTGTCATCCACCACGAAGAGCGTGTAATCCCCGCCGCGCAGCAGGACCAGCGCGTCGCGCCGAAAATCCCATTCCCGCACAAAATCCACATCGGGATGCTCCCCCATGAGCCGTCGGTAAAGCGACAACAGGCGCGAAGTGGATGCTTTGTAGAGAACCTTCACCGCGGTCGAACCGGCGTCGCGGCAATGCCGCCTCCAGGAAGTCAATGTTGCCGCCAGTTGCAGCGGGCGGTCTTTGCTGAACACCAGCATCGTGACGGCGGTCCGGGCGCCGGACGCGACCGCGTTCTTTTCCGCTTTACCGGTCAACCCAATTGAACGGCTTTTGGGTTTGCCGGCGAACAACTCCCAGGCGCAGGCAAAGTGATACGGCTGCAAGCGCACCTGGGCAAAACCATCGTGGACGGCCCGATGCAGCGGCTGCGGGGAATCCAGCGCGGCAAACTGCCAAAACTGCGTGTCGGTCTTTTGGCCGACCAGGTACAGCGATTTGCTCCCGAAAAAGCCCCGCCGCGCGATTTCTTCCTGCAGCTTCCGCGGGGTCTCCGAAAGAGCGAAAGTGGACACAAACAAATCCGGCGCCACCGTCAGGCAATCGGCCAGATGCACCGGCACCAGATTCACCGCCCCCGGCTCAATGCGCGGCGGCCCCGCGGTGTGCGCGACCACCTGGTATCCGGGGGAGCTGCCTTTCAGGAACACGTATTGCAGCGCGAGCATTTCCGGCAGATCTACAATGACGTAAGTGGGCGCCCTCGGCAGCAGCTCCAAAAACACACGGCAAAGGCAGCCGTAACCGCCGCCGAATTCCACAATGGTCCCCAACGACTCCAGCCCCTTCGCCTCCGCGATGCGCGCGAAGTAGTAAAGCATGCCCAGACTGTTCGCCGAGATTTCCCGCTCGCGGCACTCGAAGTCTGGCCCGCCAACATTCGATTCCCGGTACCGCCGGACCAGTTCCTCCAAGGCCTGCGGACGTGTGCGCAAGTAATTCAACTCGTGCTCTTGCGGCTCCTGGAATCCGCGGCGGCAAAACTGGTTCGCCACCTCGGAGTGCTTCAGAAAATTCTCCGGCACACCGTTTTGGATCAAGGCCATAAACGCGGGCCGGGCCTTTTGCCAGAGCGGGTGCAGGAACTGGTCCGCCACCGGCGCAAAACTCTTCTCCCAGACCGCGTGGAGGTCTTTCGCTTCCCTCGCCAGACGGCTGAATTCATTTCCCGGGGGAATCGGGCGTGTCGTTTGGGTCATGGGCGGTTTCCTTGCTGGGCGGACGCCGCGTTCTCCGGGAGCCTGGGAGGAGTCCGCCCTCGTGCGCTCATGGCAGGGCGGGTTTTGGGGCGGCAAAGGGCGCGCGCGCGTTCCTCGGAGGCCGCGCTCCCCGGTATGCCTTCTTCTCCGACAAATTCTCCGCCAGTTTGGCCTCCTGGATGATCGCTTCCTCGAGCATCTGGCGCGCCTCGCTGTCCCCGTCATCCTGCTCCAGGATCAACCGGCAGGCCCCTTGCGCCGCTTCGTGCTGTCCGGCGTGAAGATGAATCCGGGCCAGGACTTTGAGTCCCACGATGTCGTTGGGATCCAGGGATACCGCCCGCAAGGCGTCCCGCGACGCCTCCTCCGCGCGCCCGAGCAACTGTAGCACCAAAGCATGGTTGGAATGGGCCGCCGCCAGTTTCGGCCAGCGCAGCGTCGCGCTCCAATACGCCGCCAGCGCGGCCTCCAGATGGCCCGCGCTCATTTCCGCGTGGCCCAGCGCCAGCGCCAGTTCCCCGTCGCCGGGCGACAGCTCCAGCGCGGCCACCAGACATTCCCTCGCGCGGTTCGCGTCCCCGCGCAGGAAGGCCGCGCGCGCCTCGGCGGCGAGCCGTTCGGCGGCGGGCGCGTCGGCCGCGGAACCGGTTTCGGGCGGATACTCTGGGCCGGCGGGGCGGGCGGTGGCGTTCATGGGTCAGGGTGTCAAATATTATGACGCGCGGGGTTCTGGTCTTATCGCAGCAGCGTGAATGCGGTTTCCGGGTTCAAGTTCGCCTGCGCCGCCAGCGCGCTCCCCGCCTGCGAAAGAATATTGGAATGCAAAAAGCTCGTCCACGTGTCCGCCGCGGCGCTGTCCAGACCGGACCAGTCTTCCTCCTGCCCCGCCGGCGATAATTCCCGCATCCGGTCCAGAGTGGTGTCGGGGGCGGTCTTGGGGGAGGCGGCGTTGGACGGGCTTGCGGTCGCCGTGCGGCTATGGCGCGGACTGGCGGCGGCAGATTCGGCGGGCAGGCTCGCGTTGATGATCATGGCTAACTTCCTTTGGCGCCGGCCGGCTCCGGTTCCGCCACAGCGTTTGGGCGGGTCAACGAACGCGGAAGGCGCGGCCGGCTTTCGGTCAGGGCTTCCTGGTTGTTTCGTTGAATCTCGTCATACACCTCCTGGCGGTGGACGGGAACCTCGCGCGGGGCCTCAATGCCGATCTTCACTATGTCGCCCTCCAGCCGCACGATCTTCACCACGATCTTGCCGTCAATCACAATGCTTTCGCCCGGTTTGCGAGATAGGATGAGCATAGGAATGCCGCTGGTAGAATCACGTCGCGGCGATGGGATGCGCGATCGAATATTGCGCCGCGTTGTTGAGAATCACCTGCATGCCGATGAGTGTGCGGCGGTTGATCACCACCGGCCCCTTCAGATTCACCGTCGCCTGGTTGTTGCCGCGCAGCGTGACGATGTTCAGCAGGAATGCGTCGGCCGGATCGGACAACTCCAGAAAATCCACCTAGTCATCGCTGATGTCCGGCTGGTAATCCGGCGCCACGCAGAAGGGCGGCACCACCAGAAACGCCCGCTTGGCGTTGTCCAGCATTTGGAACCACATGAACGGCTCCTCATTCGGGTTGGTCAGCAGGATGTACTGCTTGACGTGTTCGAAGCCCAGCAGGCCAAACGGCAGCCGGACGATGTCTCGGCCCTCGGTTTGGAGGGTTTCCCGCTCGGGTAATTCAAGAGTGTTCATGATTATCGTTGCTCACTGCGGAATGGGAGCAAAGGTCATGCCACGGGCCGGCTTTGGCCTGGTACGGTTGAAAACAGCCCAAAACAGGGGTGTTTTCCAAGTTTCACTCCCCAGCCGCTAGGCAAAATCAGTTCCCTCCCCCCGCCACCCGGCCATATTTGCCCCCTCGCCACCGGGCGCGTTTCCTTCTTGGGGGCAGCGGCGCCGCCCAATGCCGCATCCCGGCTTTGTCGAGGCCCTGACCTGAGGGAGCGATTTCCAAGCGGCAAGGCCGGGCCAGTTCCAGAACAGACGGGTTTGAAACAGCCCTGCAGGTTGAGGCCCTGTGTTGCAGCAGATTGAAGATTACCAAAGGTACGGTTTTAACTCAGGGTCGGGTTCATGCCGTTTCAACACTCGATCATTTGTCCAAATATGTGTCCGCGCTTTGTATTTTTCGAACTTTTGCTTGAGCCGCAATGCCTCATCCAACGTAAAAGTGTCAACCAGCCCGATTCCCTGTTTCGCCGCCAGAGGGACAAATCGGGCCAGGAGCGATGGAAGAATCTCCTCCGGGGGTCCTGTGGGAGTAATTGTCCAAGGTTTGCTTGTCTTCAAGGATTCTCGCACCGTGTTCAGAAGATAGTCGGCAAGTTGTTGTCTCAATGCGCCGTTCGGCACATCCGCTATGTGGTTGCCCAACTCAAAAAGGCATGGCAAGGGGACAAAAAAACGCCCACCCGCGTTAATTGCTGCCGCGAAACGCTTACGAACTAATCCCGAAGCCGTCTTATTACTGAAACGTCCACAGCCAAATAGTTCCACCAGATAGCTTGTGTCGATGACGTAAACAGCGATGCTCATGGCAAACCTTTGACCCATTCCTCTATTGCCTCCTTGCGTTCTCTTTCATAATTTGGGAGCAAATGCTGTTCGTAAACGCGCCGCGTCATCAGATCGCCCAAGCGCCCGCTCTCAAGGAGCTCCACGCAACCAGGCAATTCATGAATCCGGACGAGACGTGCGGTCTTTCTGTCCTGGTCTGAAACCACCAGCAACACCGAGTTCAGTTGCTCTGGATTGAGAGCATTCATCGTGGCTGGATTATGTGTGGTCGCGATTACCTGCAGCTTGTTTCTCGAGGCGCAATCGAACAGGGCCGACGCCACGACTGAGACTCGACTTGGATGCACGCCATTGTCAAACTCCTCCAGTATCAGGCGGCTTCCGCTCTTGGACGTCTCAAGCGCGGTCAGGATGGCCAGCGCCCGCAGTGTTCCGTCAGACAGAAGCCGGGCGTCAATTGTTACCTCGCTGTCCCCTAATTTGAAACCGAACATGACATCGCCAACCTTTGGCATTTGTATAAAGTCGAAATCAGAAAAGGGTTCATCAGGCAATTGGGCGATGCGTGCAAGAATGCGTTTCAACGCGTCCCGGTGATTGGCCATAATCACTTTCGGCGGGCCGGCGGCCTGTCGCTTTATGGTGTGTCTTTCAATGGCGAGATTGAATAGAACCGGAGAAATGTTATAGCCGTTGCGAGCCAACAGAGTTTCCGTTCTGCGCTCATATCCGCGCATAAGTCTTGGAATCGGATCAAATACATTTGGCGAAGCAAGAGCGGCCGCGACGGCTTCGATTACCATCAAGGATTCCAACAAATCCGAATTCCCATGTGCGAATCTCGAATACTGAGAAAGCGCGGACCGGTCCGCCTCAATCGCCTCGACAGGCTTGTTGGGACCTTTGGCGTGGTTGTCGTAACGAACGTGGTTGCCGGCCGATGCCGTGTCGCGTTCCTCGGACAGAATCTCGAACATCGGAATTGGACGCCCTTCAAGCTTGAGCATTTCACCAATGATGCGCGGCTCCGGGCGCACTCTCACAGTGATTTCGTAAACCACTTTTTTGGGCAAAGATCTGGCTTGGATTGCGACCTCGCCTTTATACCCCAGCGTGAATTGATCATTACCAATCTTCGCCCCAGCCTCCAAACCGCCGCGAATCTCAATTTGGCCCTCGCGGCCAATATCAGTCACTTCGTGCAGTCTATGACCGCTGACCAGAAACGAAAGCAATTCGACGGCTTCGATCAGGTTGCTCTTGCCGGAGCCGTTTGGGCCGACGAGGAGGGTCGTCGGCTGGTCGAAATCCAATTCCGCCTCTGCGAAGTTCTTGAAATTGCGGAGATAAAACATGGGATGAATCTACGCTCCGCAATCCACTGTGGCAAGCTCCAATTGAAAACCTACTGTAGAAAATCCATGATCGAAAGGTTCATGATCATCACCCCGCTTTGCATTGCGGCCTGCAAGGAACTCTCCACCTGGTCCAGATTCGTCATGGTGGTCGCCAGATTCGCGCCCGTCAGACTGGAGGTCTGGGTCGTCAGGTTTTCCCCCGCTTGGGTGGCCGCGTTGCCGGCGCTTTGCAAGGTCGCCTGCGCCACCCCGTTGGCGGCAATGCCCGAGATAATGTTGTCCTCGTCTTTCGTCAGGTTCGGGCTGTCGGTGGAGGCGATGTTCGCCGTGTTGCCGGAACTCAGGTCCGCTTGCAGCGAAATCAAATGGCCGAACAAATCCACCCCCGAACTCGTGTCCACCAGAAGTCCGGTCGCGCCGGAGCCGGTGAGGTTTCCCCCGGGCATCGTCGCCGAGACGCTCAAGTTGGGGCCGATCTGGCTGGAGGCGGCCTTCGCGTTCCCTTGGTAGCCCACGCTGGTGACCACCCCGCCGACCGTCGTGGCGACAAACGGCGGCTCATTGTTGGCCGTTCCGCCAAAAATGTAATTGCCCTGCGAATCCTGGGTGTTGGCCACTTGCAGCGCCTCCTGGATCAAATTCCCGACTTGGGTGGCGTAAGTGGCCAGTTGCGTGGAGGAGGTCACGCTGTTGGCCTCGGTGGCGATCTCGCCCGCCTGCTCGGTGAGGGTCTGCAGGCTGTTCATCGCGTCGCCGGCGGCGGTCGCGGTGCTCTGAAGCTGCGTGATGTTGCTTTGGTACTGGGTGTTCGCGCTGGCGTCGGTCTGCAAGTTCAGCGCCTGATCCATCGCCGCGGGATCGTCCTCCGGCAGCGTGACGCTCAGGCCGCTGGAAACCTCGCCCTGCAACTGCGTCTGCTCTCCCTGCAATTGGTTCATCTGCGCCAGTAGATTGTTGGTGAATAAACTGCTGGAAACACGCATAGGTTTTGGATTTGGTTGGGGTCCGGGGCTATGTGCTTGTCATGTTCACGGCGGTCTGCATCATGTTGTTCAAGACTGTCACCAGTTGCGCCGACGCCTCGTACGCCTTCTGGTACTGCAGCAGGTTGGTCATTTCCGTGTCAATGTCCACCCCGCTTTCCGAACTGCGCTGGCTGGTCAGCGTCGTGCTCACCGCCTGGCTGGTGTTCAACTGGTCCGTCGCGCTCGATATCGCGCCGCCCAGCGCCGAGACCGTTTGCGCGTAATTCTGGGACAACGTCGGGCTGCCGCCAGTGGAATCATTCAGTTGCGCCAGCTCCAGCACAATGCTGTTGTCGCCCGCCGCGCCCACTGCGCCGCTGGACTGGAACTGGCTGGGATCGGCGATCAAGGCCGAGTTGACGCTGATGCCCGCCGCGCCGGACCCGGTGAAAAACAACTGCCCGGTGCTGTAGCCGTCGTTGGGGGCCAAGCCGTGGGAATAGATATTGTTGACCGATGTGCTGAGCTGGTTGGCCAGCGCGTCCAGGCTGGTTTGCAGCCCGGCCAGCGCCCCGTCGCGCGCCGTGATGTTCCCGCCGATGCTCCCGCCGGTGATGGCCAGCGGCGCGGACGAATTCTGGTCCTCCACCATCGTTTGTCCGCCCGCGTCGGTGTAAGTCTGCAACCCGTCCACGGGCGTCGGCCTGGCCCCGCTCACCATCGTCACCCCGCCAATGCTGATGTTCACGCTGCCGTCCGACTGCGCCGAAGTGGAAATGTTCGCCTTGCCGGCCAGGTTCTCAATCGTCGCCTCCCGCGTGTCCACCAACTGGTTGGCCGTCTGCCCGCCCTCCTCCGCCAGCACAATCTGCTGGTTCAGCGAGGCGATTTGGCTCAAATCCTGGTTGCTGCTGGCCACGTCATTTGCGATGGACGTGTTCAACCCGTTTTGCACCTGGGTCAGATTTGCGGACACCTGGTTGAACTGGTTGGTCACCTGCTGCGCGCTCTGGAGCACAGTCTGAATGGAGGCCGCGTCGGTCGGATCGGTGGAAAGGCTGGAGAATGCGTTGAAAAGATTGGACAGGTAGGCCGCCAGACCGTTGGGGCTGCTGGTCCCGCTGGAGGTGTTGGTCAACTGCTCGCTCAAATACGCCTGCGCGTCCTGCAGCGCCGTTTGCTGCGCCCCATACGAGCCGGTGACGCTGTTTTCCGCCGTGATCTGCCGGTCCAGCAGGGCGTCCCGGATTTCCGTGATCGAAGCCACGCTCACCCCGGTTCCCTCCTCCCCGGCCGTGGTTTCCAGCGGCGTGGTGGGCTGCGCCACCACCTGCTCCTCCGCGTAGGCGGGGTTGTTCGCGTTGGCCATGTTCTGGCCGGCCACAGCCATCGCCTCCTGCTGGGCGGCAAGTGAGCGCGATGCCAGATCAAGCGTGCCTAGTAATCCGAGCATATTTTGGGTCGGGGTCAGCCGACGGCGTTGTAAATCGAACGGGAAATCAAACTCGGCGCCCGTTTGTGCCCGTTGCCGTTATAGACCGAGGTTTGGCGCGCCGGAAACAGCGTCCTCAGCAACTCCCTCATCAACTCCACCGAGCGCCGCAGCAGTACGTGGTTTTGCCGCGCCCTCTGGCGCACCCGCCCCAGCAATTGGTTGTTCTCCTCCACCAGCGCCGTCACCAGCGGCCGGTAGTCCGCCGGCAGCCGCGGGATCAGCCTCCCGAACGGCGCGTTCTCCGGCTCCCCGCATTGTTGCGCCGCCTCCCGCCGGCATCGCTCCCGATGCTCCCGCGCGCCCTGGATCGCCCCCGCCTGCGCCTGGATCAGGCTGATGGACTGGAAAATTTCGTCCGCCGACCGCGCTTTCACCTGTTCCTGCTGGCGGTCCAGCAGCGCGAGCATCTCGCCGTATTGCTGCAATTCCTCCCGCAACGCGCCGATCAGCGGTTCGAGATTGTCAATGGCTCTCTTCATGGGTCACTTCCGGGTCGGTTTGCTCTGGGGCGCCGCCGCGCCCGGGGGGGCGGAAGTCACCGCGTCCAATTCGGGCAGGACCTGGTGGACCAGCTGGCCCTGCAAACTCTTGGCCAGCCCAAACGAGCCGGAGCGGCTGATGCTCTCGGCCAGTTGATTGTTGATCATGTCGTCGTAAATCCCCGAGGTCGTCGCGTCCGCGGACGAACTGGGGGTCACCGACGACTTGCGTGTCTCCTGCAATATCTGCCGCAATAACACCGCCTCAAACTGCCGCGACACCTCCGTCACCTTGTCCCGGTCGCTTATCTTCTGGTTCCCCGCCAGTTGTTCCAGCGGCACGTCCGACGCTTTGATCCCGGGGTGGTAGGGCAGGATGTCCATATCATCTCAATATTAATTCCGCCTGCAGCGCCCCGGCCTCTTTCATCGCTTCGAACATGGACATCATGTCCCGCGGCGTGACCCCCAGCGAATTGAGCGCCGACGCCACCTTCTCCACCGTCGGCAGTTCCGGCAGCGCCACCATCGCCCCCTTGTCCTCTTTGATCTTCGCGTCCGTGCGCTGCGTCACCGCCGTCGTGCCGGTCTGGCTGAACGGGTTGGGCTGCGACACATCCTGGCTGGACGTGATGCTGATCGTCACATTGCCGTGCGATACGGCGCAACTGGATATGTGAATCCGCGACGTCGCCACGATCGTCCCCGTCCTCTCGTTGATCACGATCCGCGCCGGAACGTCCGGCGTCACCTCCAGCATTTCCAACTGCGCGATAAAATCTATTGTCGAACCGCCCCAGTCCGCCGGCATCGCCACCCTCACCGTCGTCGCGTCCAGCGCCGCCGAGGAGTCCGCGAACTTCCCATTGACCACCGCCGCCATCCGCGCCGCCGACGTGAAATCCGGGTCGCGCAGCACCAGCTCCACATGGTTGTCATTGAGGATCGTCGCCGGAATTTCCCGCTCCACCAGCGCCCCGTTGATGATCGTCCCCACCGTCGGATGGTTCTTTTGCACCGTCACCCCGCCCGCCCCGCCGTCCCCCGCGGAAAGTCCCCCAATGGACAGAGTCCCCTGCGCCACCGCGTACACCTGCCCGTCGGCCCCCAGCAGCGGCGTTTGGATCAGCACCCCCCCTTGCAGGCTCTTGGCGTCCCCCATCGAGGAAACCACCACGTCCAGCCGGCTGCCCGGTTTGGCGAAAGCCGGAATGTCCGCGATGATCATCACCACCGCCACATTCTTTGCCGACAACGTGGCCGCCGGCACCGTCAGCCCGTAATGTTGCAGCAAATTGGCCAGCGTTTGAATCGTCTCCACCGGGTTCTTGTCCCCGTCCCCCGCCAGTCCCGTCACCAGGCCGAAACCCGACAACTGGTTGTCCCTCGCCCCCGACACCATCGCGATGTCCTTGATGCGCGAACCCGCCGCGCCCGCGGACCCGGCCCCGGCCAGCAGGGCCGCCAGGAGCAGGACATGGAAATAAAAAGCGCGCCGCATCTCGAACCTCAGAATGGATTGACCTTGTCCCAAATCCGGTTGAACCAGCCCTTCCTTTGCGCGTCCGTGATTGTTCCTTTGGTCACAAATTTTATGGACGAGTCCGCGATGTTATAGCTGTAGATCGAGTTGCTCGCCGAAATGTCGTCGAACCGCACCGTGCCCCGCAGGATCGCGTCCTGCTGTTCCCCGGAGAAGGACGTCTGCTTGCGCCCTTCCACCACCAGGTTCCCGTTCGGCAGCACATCTATCACCCTCACCGCCAGTTGCGAGGTGATCGTCTCCTGATCGGCTATCTGCCCCCCTCCCGCGTAGGTGTTCTTTCCCGAGAAACTCATCGCCGGATATTGGCCCCCCTTGGTCAGCAGCCCGCTGGCCGCCGGCCCGTACAAAAAGCTCGCTATGCTCGCGTCCACCGTGCTTTGCTTCGAGGTCGCCGTCGTGTTGTTGCGCGTCGCCCCGTTGTTCTCCGCCACGATCACCGTCAGGATGTCTCCCACCCGCCTCGCCTTCTTGTCCGCCACGATCGAACTGGGCGAGGTGTCCGTTTTCCACAGCGAATCCGCCACCAGGCTCGTCACCTGAAACGTGATCAACAGCGCGATCACCCCCACAGGGTCACAAATTAATGCTAATACTCTCTTCATTTTGCACCTTTCCATTCAGTTCTCTCCGCGTTTTGGGATTGATCACCCTCACCGTCTGGCCCAGCGCCCCGTCTTCCAGGCTCTGCACCTTGAGCGATATCTTCAAACTCCCCTCCTCATACACCGCGTCCACCATCTGCCCCCGCTTGATCAGCGGCCGCGCATGCACCGCGCGCGTGGGCACCGGCATCCCCACAGCCACCGCTTCCGTCAGTTCCAGGGAATCGTTCCCCGCCGCGATGTTCAGCACCACGTCCCGCGCCGCGAGCACATCCCGCCGTTCCATCGTCACGTCCGCCTGCCGCAGCAACTGCCCCCGTTCCAGCCTCGAATGCGCCACCGGAATCTGCCGCCATATCTTCGCCTGCAACACCGCCTGCCACTGTCCGACCCGCTCCGCGCCGCTCCACAACTCGAACGTCGTCACAAAAGTCGGGCTGAGTCCCGCCGTCGGCGCCTGCGTCAGCGTCACCCTCAGCGGCTCGTCCGGCACCGTCGCCGGCGTCCAGTCCCGCGCGAAGCGCACTTCCAACTCCCCCATGTCCTTCACATAATTGCTCTGCAACGCCGCCGTCAGCAGCGTCGTCATTTCCGGCTCGTCCAGTTCCCGCGTCCGCCGCGTCACTTTCACCCGCCCCGGGCCGCTCCAATTGGTCATCTTCAATCCCCCCAGCCCGCTTTGGGCCAGGTCCAGAACTTGCGCGCGCGTGAAAAAGACCGTTTGGCCCGCGGGCGGAGCCGGGGCCAAACGTATTTGTGGGAGGGCCACAGGTGGGGTTGACTTGACGATCTGGGTGAGGAAGATTCCTGAACTGTCCACTCGCGTCTCGCCCTGCAACTGCCAGGTGACAGCGGGCGCCGCGGCGTCCTCGGCGGCGGCGCCTCCGAGCGTTGCCGCCATTGCCGCGCACAGCGCGAGCGAAATTCTTTTCCACGCTTTCATTGCCGTCAGTGCCGCAAATTGTTGCTCTCCTGCATCATCTCATCCGCCGATTGCACCGCCTTCGAGTTCACCTCGTATGCCCGCTGCGCCACGATCATGTTCACCATCTCCTCCACCACTTTCACATTCGACATCTCCAAATAGCCCTGTTGCAGGCTCCCGTATCCGTTCTCCCCAGGCGTCCCCGTCTCCGGCGTCCCCGACGCCAGCGTTTCCGAATACAAATTGCCCCCCAGCGACTGCAACCCAGCCGGGTTGGCGAACCGCACCAACTGCACCTGGAAATTCTGCGACCCGCTCGAACTGGTCGTCGTCACCTCGCCCGTGGACGAAACCGTGATGTTCGTCGTCCCCGCCGGAATCGGTTGAAAACCGCCCTGCACCGGCAATCCGTCGCTCGTCGTCACCTGTCCCTCCGCGTTCGTCTTCAGCGACCCGTCCCGCGTGTAGGCGATCGTCCCGTCCGGCATCGTCACCTGGAAAAATCCATCCCCTTGAATCGCCAAATCCAGCCGCTCCCCCGTCTGCGTCAATTCCCCCTCCGTGAACACCTTCGCCGTCGCCACCGCCTGCGTCCCGCTTCCCACCTGCAGGCCCGTCGGCAACTGCGTGCTCGCGCTTTCCGACGCCCCCGGCGTGCGCGTCGTCTCATAGAGCAAATCCTGAAATTCAATGTGGCTCTTCTTGAATCCCGTCGTGTTCACGTTCGCCAGATTGTTGGCGATCACGTCCAGGTTCATTTGCTGGGCCTCCATCCCCGCCGCCGATGAGTATAGGGAGCGAACCATAAATTATGTTGTTCCG
>JBEKAN010000088.1:0-24927 GCA_050015895.1 Verrucomicrobiota bacterium | reverse complement strand
TCAGTCGGCGTTTCCACTCTTCCTTTCGCCGCCAGTGCTTAATTCCACCTTGGCGGAAATGACTGGATTGTGGGGACAAATAGGATTTCCATTTCATTTTTCTGACCCCATCTTTCTGACCTGAACTATGGCAATTACCAGCTTGATGACCTTGATCCCGATGAAGTCAGAAAAATAGGGTCAGAAAAATGGCTTGAAATCAGGGTAATGCTTATGGCTCAAAACCCCTGGAGCCCCCCTGACGCGGCATCCGCCCCGGCAAAGTGACAGTTTGGGCTTCACGAAGAGGCGCTCCCAAATTCTCAAAGTCAACGACCGGCCAATCTTCTACGGCTCGATGCCGTAGATTTTGATCTTGTTGTAGAGGGTCTGGCGGCCGATGCCCAGACGCTTGGCGGTCTCCAGTTTGTTGCCGCCTGTCTCGGTGAGCATCTGAATGATGGTGTTTCGCTCCATCGCCTCCATCAGCGTCAGGTCGGGGTCCTGGCCCTTCTGACTCGGCAGGCTGGTGATGGAGAGGTCGCGGGTGTCCACGGCGCCGGCTTCGCACATCAGGACGGCGCGCTGGATTTCGTTCTGCAACTGGCGCACGTTGCCCGGCCAGTCGAAGGCCCGCAAGGCCTCCGAGGCCGCCGGGGTGAAGGCGGTGATCTCGCGGCCCGCCTGCGAGCCGTACCGCTTGAGAAACGCCGCCGCCAGAGGAAGGATGTCCTCCCGCCGCTCGCGCAACGGGGGCAGGAAAATGGAAATCGCGCTGATGCGGTAGAACAAATCCTCGCGCAGCTTGCCGGCCTTGATGGCGTCGGCGGTCGGGCGGTTGGTGGCGGCGATGATGCGGCAGTCGCTCTTGTAGCTGGTGCGCCCGCCGACGGGACGGACCTCCTTCTCCTGCAGCACGCGCAGGAGTTTGCTCTGGGTGTCCACGGGCATTTCGGAAATCTCATCCAGGAGGAGCGTGCCGCCCTCGGCCAGGCGGAAAAGGCCCTCGCGGTCCATGCTCGCGCCGGTGAAGGCGCCTTTGACGGAGCCGAACAATTCGCTTTCGATGAGTTCGCGGGGCAGGGCGGCGCAGTTGATCTTGATCAGCGGCCCCTTGTTGCGCGGGCTCAAGTTGTGGAGCAGGTCGGCGATGACCTCCTTGCCCGTGCCGCTTTCGCCGGTGATGAGGATGGAAACGTCGCTGGGCGCGATCCGTTCGATGTCGCGGACGACCTTCTTCATGGACGGGCTCTGGAAGACGGGGGCCTCGCCGCCGGTCATGGTGGCCAGGGCCTTGCGGAGGGAAATGGTTTCGGTGTTGAGGCGCTTGTGTTCCAAGGCGCGCTGGATGGAGAGGAGGAGGGTCTTGGTTTCAAAGGGTTTGCTCTGGAAATGGTAGGCGCCGCGCTTGGTCGCCTCCACCGCCTTGTCCAGGCTGGCGAAGCCGGTGAGCACGATGACCTCCGTGTCGGGCCACTGTTTCTTGATTTGCGGCAGCAGTTCCAGGCCGTCGCCGTCGGGCAGGACGAGGTCCAGGAGGATGACGTCGGGCGGCGACTGGGCGAAGGAGGCGGTCAGCTCCGCGGCGCTGGCCAGGGTGAGGCATTCATAGCCCTCCTTTTCCAGAATGGTGTTCACCAGGTCCCGAATGCCCTCGGTGTCGTCAACCAACATGACTTTGGGTTTCATAAATCATTTTCCTCTCGCCGCGCGCAGGCCCCCACAAATTCGCGGAATAATCGCAAAAAGGTCCCATTCCCGTCAAGCATCCGCTCCGGGTGGAACTGCACGGTCAACAAAAACGGCGACCGGCCCGGTTCTTTCAACTCCGCCGCCTCGATCACTCCGTCTCCGCTTCGCGCCACCGCGCGCAACGGGCGCGCCAGGCGGCCGATGGCCTGATGGTGCGTGCTGTTGACCCGCAGGGTCCGCGCGCCCGTGATCCTGGCCAGCAGGCTGTCCGGCGCCACGCGGGCATCATGCACCGGTTCGGTTTTTTTTGCCATTTGATTATGATTGAGCGCGTTGGCCACCTGGGAGGGGATGTCCACCACCAGGGTCCCGCCCAGCGCCACGTTCAACATCTGATGCCCGCGGCAGATGCCAAACATGGGCTTGCGCTGACGGAGAACCTCCGCGATCAACACCGCCTCCCACGCGTCCCGTTTGGCGTCGTGCTTGCCGGTGGTTTTGGCCAGGCGCTTGGGCACTTTCCTGGCGTACAGCTTGGGGTCAATGTCGTCCCCGCCCGTCAGCAGCACGCCGTCGCAACGCCGCACCGCCTCGGCGATGACTTCCCGGCGGGTGGTGGCCGGCAAAATCTGGGGCAGCCCGCCGGCGGCGATGAGGGCGTCGGTGTAACGATTGGACAAACTGACAGACCAATCGGCGAATTCCGCCCCTTCCCGTTCCGTGCTGGGGGCCACGAGAATGAGCGGGGCGGCGGTCAGTAATGGCTTGGAAATTGTATTCACTAGTCTTGGGGCGCCGAGCGGAAGCCGCAGCTCGGGGTGGCGTCGGCGCCGGGATACTGTTCGGAGATTATTTTCAGGAGCTTGTCCTCCTCCTCGGGCCGGAGCAGGCGGCGGTTGATGCGGCGGCGGACGGAATCCAGCAACGCGAGCCAGTCCTCCAGGGGCGGGGTGCGGACGGCCTGCCATCGGTCGAAGCGTTTTGCTCGCTGGAAAAACCGCCACTCTTTGCCCACATGCTGGGCGTAACATTGCAGGGCGTCGCCGTCGGGCGTCCGGCGTCTCCAACTGATTTCTGCTTTGGGCATGAGATCAAGCGGGTAAGTCCACCCCCGCCACGGCCATTGCGGCGATACCCTCCTCCCGGCCGATGAAACCCAGGCGCTCGTTGGTGGTGGCTTTGATGCCGACGACCCGGGCGCTGACGCCCAGGGCCTCGGCCACGTTTCGTTTCATCGCCTCGGCGTGGGCCATCACTTTGGGCTGCTCGGCGAGGATGGTCGCGTCCACATTGATGATCCTGCCGCTGCGGAAGCGGACCTGCCGGGCGGCCTCTTCCAGAAAGACTTTGCTGGGGGCGTTCCTCCAGCGCGGGTCCTTGTTGGGGAAGAAGCTGCCGATGTCGCGCTCGCCGATGGCGCCCAGCACGGCGTCGCAGATGGCGTGCATGAGCACGTCGGCGTCCGAATGCCCTTCCAGCCCCTTGGAATGGGGGATGGTGACGCCGCCCAAAATGAGCGCGCGCCCGCCCACCAACGAATGCACATCATAACCAATGCCAACATGAACCATGCGCGCATCTTAAAGAGCCGCTCGCGCGCAACCAAGCCTTTTCACGGGAGCCTTTAGAGCGCATTTGGAAAACAAGCGCCGAGTGATCGTGCAAAAGTAACTTCCAGACAGGGGGCGTAATGCAAACATTATCGAAAAGAAGGCGGTGTCAGAAAAATGGGGGCAGAAAAATGAACGCTCTCCGCATCGCTCCACACGGCGGGTGAGGTGTATCATCTTTCTGACCGGATATTTCTGACATCCTCTTCGGTACGAATCGGAAGCGGTTCTTCATGGAGCGGCTCCTTTTGCCATCGCCGGGGACCGGCATAAATCACCGGCTGCGCAGGGTCAAATGCGCGTCGGGCACGCCGGGGGCCGTGACGGTCACTTGGATTGCGCCCGCCGCAGGCAGGCTTTGAACGATGGCCAGCGCGCGACCGTGGTTCAACTCGCGCGAGGGGCTGGTCAAGGGAGCGGGGTCGGAGAGGTTGCCGTTGTCCACGGCCAGCAACCGCCCGGCGCCGCTGACTTGGACGGCGCAAAGGGCGTGGTTGTCGGGCACCAGCGCGCCTTTGGCGTCCACCATGCGCAGCTCGATGTTCGCCGCGTCCTGGCCGTCGGCGGCCAGTGCTTGGTGGTCGGGCAGGAGAACAAGGCGGGCGGGCTGCCCGGCGGTGGTGAGGCTGGAGGCGACGGAATTGCCGCCGCTCCGCCCCACCGCTTTCAATTCGCCGGGCTGAAAGGCCACGTTCCATCGGAGGATGCGGTCGGGCGCGTCGGCCATTTTTTTCACGCCCAGCGATTTTCCGTTGAGGAAGAGTTCGACGGTTTTGCAATTGGAATAAACCTCCACAGGCAACTGCGCCCGCGTGTCTCGCGCCCAGTTCCAATGGCTTTCGGCGTCGCCGGTCCGTCCGCGGCCGCCTTCCGCCGGGGCGGGGCGGACGGCCAGGGCGACCATCGGCTTTTCGGACCAAAGGGACTCGCGCAACGCGCCGCGCGATTTGAGGAATCCACAGGTGTCGAACAAGCCGGCGGTGGCGCCATGCGAGGGCCAGGGGGCGGCTTCGCCGAGATGGTCGAAGCCGACCCATAAGAACTCCCCGGTCATGCGCGCGTTGGTCGCGATCAAGTCCACATAACTCATTTCCAGACCGTCTTCGCTGCCAATGAACTTGCGGTTTGGATAAGCCGCCAAGTCGTTGGTCAGTTGCTCGAATTGGTAGTTGTAGCCGACGACATCCAGTTCATCCGCCAACCCGATCCGGTTGGAAGTTTTCAGCGCGGCCAATCCCGCAGTGATGGGCCGGTTGGTGTCCGCCATGCGAAGCGTCTTGATCAGGCGTTGTCCGTCTGTGGCCAGGACGGCGGCGGTTTCATCGTTGAAAGGGTCGCCGGGATAATCCACTTCGTTGCCGATGCTCCAGAGAATGACGGAAGGATGGTTGCGGTCGCGCATGACCATGTCCGCCAGGTCGCGGTCGGCCCATTGTTGGAAAAACTCCGAATAGCTGCCGTGGAGCGAGGGCGCGCCGACATTCCAGCCGACCAGCCACTTGTGCTTGGAGCCGCTCCATTCGTCAAACGCCTCGTCCATGACCAGGAAGCCAAGGCGGTCGCAGAGATCCAGCAGTTCCGGAGCGGGGGCGTTGTGGCTGGTGCGAATGGCGTTGCAGCCCAGGTCCTTGAGGAGGCGCAGACGGCGTTCCAGATAAGCTTCCGGCACCGCCGCTCCCAGCGCTCCGCCGTCGTGGTGCATGCAGACGCCCTTGAATTTGACGGGCTGGCCGTTGAGCAGGAAACCCCGCTGCGCGTCAAAGAGGATGGAGCGGATGCCAAAGGTCGTCTTCACAGAGTCCACGATCCGACCTCCCGCGCGCACGGTGGTCAGGGCGGTGTAAAGGGAGGGGGAATCGGGCGACCAGAGTTTGGGCGACGCCACCTCGATGGACTGGAGGACAGCCGCCTGTCTGAGAAGCCCCGTTTGATCCGGCCCATCCCGCACCGTGCTCTTGCTTGTGCCGGCGCGTCTGCCGGATGGATCCAGCAAATCGGTGGTCACTTCAATCGAATCCACTTCTGAGGAATCCTCTATCACGTTCGAGATTTCCACCCGCGCCTTTTGCGCCGACACCTCCGGCGTCGTGACGCGGTTTCCGTTCTTTGCCACATGGGTTCTCCCGTCTTCGACGAGGAGCCAGACATGCCGGTAAATGCCGGAACCGACGTAAAAGCGGGAATCGTCCATGGCGGTGTGCTCCACGCGGACCGAGAGGGTGTTGGTCTCCCCGAATTTGAGATTGTCGGGACCAATGTCTCGAGTCAGGTCGCAAGTGAAGCTTGTGTAGGCCCACGGCCGCCCTCCGACAAGCTTGCCATTGAGCCAGACCTGGCTCTTTTCCGACACGCCGTCAAATTGCACGCTCACAAGCCTGCCCCGCCACGCCGCGGGGACGAAGAAAGTCTTCTGGTACCAGGCGATTCCACCGGGCAAATACGCCGTGCAACTGAAGTTGGTCGGGGAAAACTCGCCCTCGGCGCTGTAATCGTGCGGCACCTTCAAGGCCCGCCAGGACGAATCGTCAAAGGGCGGCCGGGCCGGCTGGGGGAAGTCGCCCAAATGAAAGCGCCAGTCGAAATCCAAGGACTCGCGCATTCGCGCAGGCCCGGCCGTCGCGGAGGAAACCGCGGATTGCGGCGCGGGGGTCTGGCAGGAAATTGTCAGTTGTGACAAAAGCGCGGCGACAAGGAGCGTCTTGCCGGCCGGACGATGGCGTCCCGGGATGATGTGGTGTTGCATGGGGTCATCTTACGGGAGGCGCCCGCCCTCGCGCAAGAGCGGGATGCCAGGAATGCAGGACAATTTTCGAGCGGTTTTCCGCAAATTCCGCCCGCCTTTGGCGATTGACTCAAAGCCGCTCTTTGTTAAATTGGCGCGCATTTTGAATTTTAATTTTTATGTCCAAAAAAACTACAAAAACTGCAGTGAAATCGAAAATCAAATCGAAAAAGTACGTTTATTTGTTTGGCAACAAGAAGGCGGACGGCGACGGCTCGATGAAGCCCCTTCTGGGCGGCAAAGGGGCCAATCTGGCCGAGATGACCCGCATTGGCCTGCCGGTCCCGCCCGGCTTCACCATCACCACCGAAGTCTGCGCGCATTACTACGCCCACAAACGCACCTATCCCAGGGAAATGTGGGCGCAGGTCAAGGCGGGCGTCGCCAACACCGAGCAAATCCTGGGCAAACGCTTCGGCGACACCGAGAAACCCCTCCTGGTCTCCGTGCGCTCCGGGGCGCGCGATTCCATGCCGGGCATGATGGACACCATTTTGAACCTCGGTCTCAACGACCAGACCGTCCTGGCCTTGGAGAAAGTCAGCAACAATCCCCGTTTCGCCTGGGATTGTTATCGCCGCTTCATCCAGATGTACGGCGACGTGGTGATGGGAGTGCAGAAGCGGCCGGGCGAGGATCACGAGCCGTTCGAGACGGTGATCGAGGAGCTGAAGGCCGAGTTGTTCCCGGGCCAGCAACATGTGGAGGACACGAAAATTGACCACAAGGGGCTGGTCACGCTGGTGCGGCGATTCAAGAGCCTGGTCAAGGAGCGCACCGGCAAGGACTTCCCCACCGACCCCTGGGTGCAACTGGACGGCGCCATCGGCGCGGTCTTCGGTTCCTGGATGAATGATCGCGCCGTGGTGTACCGCGCCAAATACAACATCCCCTCCGAGTGGGGGACGGCGGTCAGTGTGCAGTCCATGGTCTATGGCAACACCGGCGAGCGCTCCGGCTCGGGGGTCGCCTTCACCCGCGACCCGGCTTCGGGCGAAAAAGTCTTTTACGGCGAATTCCTCATGAACGCCCAGGGCGAGGACGTGGTGGCCGGCGTGCGCACCCCCAAACCGGTGTCCGAACTGGCCAGGGTGTTGCCCGCCGCCGCGGCCGAATTGGCGGACGTGCGCAAAATCCTCGAGAGCCATTTCCGCGATGTGCAGGATTTTGAGTTCACCATCGAGGACGGCAAACTCTTCATGCTGCAAACCCGCAACGGCAAACGCACCGGCCTGGCCGCCGTCCGTTTCGCCGTCGAAATGGAGCGCGAGAAACTCATTACTTGGCAGGAGGCCGTGCGGCGCGTCCCCGCCGAGCAATTGGACCAGGTGCTCGCTCCGGTGTTCGACCGCGCGGCCATCAAGGCGGCGAAGGTCATCGCTCGGGGCCTGCCCGCCGGTCCGGGCGCCGCTTCCGGGCGCGTCTATTTCAACGCCGAGCGCGCCGTCGAGGCGGCCCACAGCGGCCAGAAAGTCCTCCTCGTCCGCGTCGAGACTTCCCCCGAGGACTTGCGCGGCATGATCGCGGCCGAGGGCATATTGACCGCGCGCGGCGGGGTCAGTTCTCACGCGGCTCTGGTGGCCCGGCAGATGGGCAAGGTCTGTGTCTGCGGCGCCAGCGCCTTGCAGGTGGATTACCAGAAAAAAACCCTGACCGTCTCCGGCCAGACCTTCAACGAGGGGGATTTCCTCTCCATTGACGGCACGGCGGGGGAAGTCTACGCCGGCGAAGTCCAGACCGCCCCGTCGGAAATCATCCAGGTGCTGGTTCACAAGACTCTGGACGTCAAAGAGAGCCGGACCTGCCAGAACTTCCTCCAATTGATGAAATGGTGCGCCAAGGCCACCCGCATGAACGTGCGCACCAACGCCGATTCCCCGGAGCAGGCCGCCAACGCCGTCGCCTTCGGCGCCGCCGGCATCGGTCTCTGCCGCACCGAGCACATGTTCTTTGAGGGCAATCGCATTGACTCCATGCGCGAGATGATCCTCGCCGACAACACCGAGGACCGGAAAAAGGCCCTCGCCAAACTGCTGCCCTACCAGCGCGACGATTTCGCCGGCATCTTCCGGGAGTTGAAGGGATTGCCGGCGACCATCCGCACCCTGGACCCGCCCCTCCACGAATTCCTGCCCCATGAGGAGGAGGCCCAGAAACACCTGGCCGCCAAGATGGGTGTCCCGGTCGAGAAAATTCAGCGCCGCGTCAAGGAACTCCACGAATTCAACCCGATGCTCGGCTTGCGCGGCTGCCGCCTGGGCATCGTTTACCCGGAAATCACCGAAATGCAAACCCGCGCCATCTTCGAGGCCGCCGCGCTGGTGCAAAAGGAGGGCATCCCGGTCAAGCCGGAGGTCATGATCGTCCTGGTCGGCTTCCCCAAGGAAATGCAGAACCAGTTGGCCGTCGTCCATCGCGTCGCCAAACTGGTCCAGGAGGAGCAGAAAACCAGGATCAAATACCTGGTCGGCACCATGATTGAGATTCCCCGCGGCGCTCTGGTGGCGGATGAAATCGCCAAAGACGCGCAATTTTTCAGTTTCGGCACCAATGATCTCACCCAGACCTGCCTGGGCATGAGCCGCGATGATTCCGGCTCGTTCCTCCAGAAATACCAGGAACTGGAAATCTTCAAGCAGAACCCCTTTGCCGCCATTGATCAAACCGGCGTCGGCGCGCTCATGAAAATGGCCGTCGAACTGGGCCGCAAGACCCGTCCGGACATCAAGCTGGGGATTTGCGGCGAGCATGGCGGGGAGCCTTCCAGCGTCAAATTCTGTCATCGCATCGGGCTGGCCTATGTCAGTTGTTCGCCCTTCCGCGTGCCCATTGCTCGTCTGGCCGCCGCCCAGGCCGCCCTGGAGGAGAAGAAGGCCAAGGCCAGGTAATAACTCCAGACAAAAATCGTCACGCGCCCGCCCCGTCGGGCGCGTCTGACTCTCTGTCCGTTGCATAATTCAGGCCCTTGCGAAATCTCTGAAAGGGGAGGATACTGGGGCCATGAAGAATTTTACCGCCGTGGTCGAGCGCGACCCGGACACCGGGCTTCTGGTGGGCTACGTGCCGGGCTTTCCCGGCGCTCATTCGCAGGCGTCGTCGTTGGACGAGCTTCAGGCCAATCTTCGTGAAGTCATTGCCATGCTGCTGGAGGACGGCGAACCGCGACTGGAAGCCGAATTCGTCGGCACCCAGAGCATTGCTGTGGCGTGATTATGGGTTCCATGCTTCTCCAGAACCGCTGACCGAACACCTGCGCATCTTCTTGAAAAACGGGAGCGTTTCCGCAAAAACCCCGTCCAATGGATGGTGTTTGGAATTCTATGAGAAAGATGACCGCAACCCTTCTGTGCGCCGCCGCCCTGGCCGCCGCCGCGCAACTTGCCCCTGATTCAACGGCCACCAACAATGTGCGATGGGGCGAGACGACCAACGGGCTGCAGATGGGGATATGCGTTGAGCCGTCTTTCGGGGTGGTTCATTGCTGGTTGCGCAATGGGGAGACGAACGAAATTGCTTACAATAATTGGAGTTTGTCCGGCATTGATTGGTCACAGACGTTTCTTGAGATGCGCGACGGCACCAACTGGCTCGCTCTCTCTCGTGCTCCGGCGAAATTCCGCTGCCAAGCAGGCGTGGGACCTGCCGCTTTCAATAATAAGACACTCCAACCACAGGAGTTGATCGCCCCTCTGGGTGGAGGGGTCGCTGAGCGAAGGTTCAGCGAGTGGGTGACCAACAAAGCCGGAGGTGGTCACTTTTCAAGTCCGACCCCACCCGTACCCGGTTCGCATCAAGCCACCATGTTGGTGGACTTGCTCGACTTCAATTGGCCGCAGGCTTTTCTGCATCAGCGCAATTGTGAGGCACGGATAAGGCATTCGTTTGTCGCATGGCAGGCGACATATAATTCGGCGGGGTGGAATTTCTTTGACGTTTACTCGCCCGTGTTCAGTTTGGGTGGCACTGCGGTCAAGGGGTTGTTGGACCAGTTGCCACGGGCCGTGACGAACAAGGGCGAGTAAAACGCAATGCTGACATGGGCCGCCCCTGGAGGCGGCGACAAACCGAGTCGCGCCCAGGGGCAATTGAAGGCTTGCGCATTCCCTCGGAAAACCGGAGCGTTTTCACGGAAACCCCGTCAAATAGATGGTGTTTGGAATTTTATGAGAAAGACGACCGTAATCCTCCTGTGCGCCGCCGGCCTGTGCGCGGCCTCGCTCATCGCCGTAAGATCAACAAACCCCAAAAATGTCAAATCCCCCGGGCCTCCCGCCCTGGATTCCGCAGCCACCAATCACGTGCAAAAGTTCCTGACGACAGCCGACTTTGGGCCTGTCTTCGATTTGGACATAGCCGCCACGAATCATGTCCGATGGGGCGAGATGACCAACGGGCTTCAAATGGGAATATCCGTCGAGCCGACTTTCGGAGCGGTTCACTGTTGGCTGCGCAATGGTGAGACCAATGAAATTGCTTACAGCAATTACCTTCTATCGGATTGGGAAAGCATAGGTCTTGAGATACGCGAAGGGGCCAACTGGGTGGGCCTCTCCCGTGCTCCCGCAAGGTGGCGTGGCTATGAGGGAATCGGCCCGTCAATCGGGGAGATTTGCAGACTCCAGCCCCATGAGGTGATCCTCCCTCCGCCTGCAGGCCGGAACGGTTCCTTTTTCGCCCAACGAAGGTTCGGCGAGTGGGTGACGAACAAAGCCGGAGGTGGACATTTATCAAATCCGACTCCTCCCGTAGCCTCTTCGCGTGGAGCCACCTTTTTCGTGGACTTGCTCGACTTCGACTGGCCGGACAAGGTTCTGCATCCGGGAGCCTGCGAGATGCGGATATCCCATTCGTTTGCAGTGAGTAATAGCGATGACTCGAGTTTCTTTGCCGTTTACTCGCCCGTGTTCAGTTTGGATGGCGCTGTGGTCAAGGGGTTGTTGGACCAGTTGCCGCGGGCGGTGACGAACAAGATCGAGTAAACACCGCAATGCCCCCTCTTGGTCTTGTCCGGGCGGCTTTCAGCTTTCCACTTTCTGCTTTCGGTTTCCCTCCCTTTCTGCGTGTTCCGCGTGTTCTGCGGGCAATTCCGAATTCCGTTGCGGCTGCCCGCGGTGTCTTCATTTTCAGCTAAAAATCGCAATTCAAACTTGACTTTTATTAGAAAGTGTGGTTCACTGACCAGAATGAGAAGCAGAGAGACAGTCAAATTGCCGGGCTGGTCGCAGGCGGCGGAGGAATCGCGGGAAAACAGGTTGAACAACTTTATCGTTAAAGCCAGCCTCCTCCAGACCATCCCAATAAAGGTGGATGAAGGTCAATGAAGGTTAATGAAGGTCAATAAAGGTAAAAAAAATAATCTTTTTGTGAGGACATGGCAAACAATGGCAAAAAATGGCAAGGTCGCCATGAACCCTTCCAGCCAGCCGGGCGCATCTTGCAACCACCACCTTGCGATTTGCCAATTCCCTCGCCTCGCGCAGCGGGGAGAGGGGTTCTTTCCATTCAATGGTGGAAGTGCCAAGATACGCCCGTGCCAGCCCCCCTCTCCTCCGTCCCATCCGCCGTCCCGTCCGCCGTAGCTCCGGCAGCCGGAGCGAAGGTGGAAGCTCCCGCAGCCGGAGCGAAGGTGGAGGATTTCCCCTCCGCCACAGGCCAGGCGAAGCCGGAATCGAAGGAGGCAATCGTGTCCAATCGTGTCCAATCGTGCTTAATCGTGGATAATCGTGCTATTTTTTCATCAACAAAGGCGATTTGGGGCCAAATCAGCCGTTCTTCTCCGCCAAGACGTGGGACAAGCTTCGCCGCTAGGCAATATTTGCCCAGGCGTCTTATATGCCTCTCCATTTCCCCGTCATCGCCTCTCGCCATCGCTCCTCCTCTCTCTCCCCGCTCGCGGGGCGAGAACCGGAGAAAGGGCTCCCAGTTCTCTTCCATTTCCAAGCATGAGGAGTTTTGTCCCCAAACCAGTGGCCTTTCGTGCGGAAATTTTGGCTCGCTATTTTTGCGGGGCAAGGGCAATGACTAGACCCTTATTTTCGGCGATGGAACAAATTGTCATTCTGGATTTTGGGTCGCAGTTCACTCAAGTGATCGCGCGGCGGATTCGCGAGAGCAACGTCTATTCCACCATCCTGCGCTACGACACTCCGGTTTCCGCGCTGGCCGCCCTCCAGCCCAAAGGGCTGATCCTCTCCGGCGGCCCCTCCAGCGTCTATGCCAAAAAGGCGCCCCTGCCCGACCCGGCCATTTTCAAGATGGGGATCCCGATCCTGGGGATTTGCTACGGTGTGCAATTGCTCACCCATTTTCTCGGCGGAAAAGTCGAGCCGGGCCAGAAACGCGAGTACGGCAAAGGCGCCTTGTCGGTGCGGGACCGCTCCGCGGCGCTCTTCGCCAAACTGCCCCCCACACTCCAGGTCTGGAACTCGCACGGGGACAAACTCACCAGAATCCCCCGCGGCTTCCGGGCCGTCGCCACCTCGGACAACTCGGAGTTCGCGGCTATCGAGGACCGCTCGCGGCATTTTTACGGCCTGCAATTCCACCCGGAAGTGGCCCACACGCCGCGCGGGCGCAAAATCCTCGCCAATTTCGTCCACGGCGTCTGCGGTTGCGGCCGGCAATGGACCATGCGCAATTACATTGACCAGGCGGTGGAGGAAATCCGGGCGCGCGTCGGCGGCGGCGGCTGCGCTGCATTTTTGTCAACAATGGTTTGTTGCGCGGCGGCGAGGCGGCGGTGGTGCGCGAGGTCTTCGTCCGCCATTTCAAGATCAAGCTTCAATACGAGAACGCGACCCACCTCTTTCTCGGCCGCCTTAAAGGCGTGACCTCTCCCGAGCGCAAGCGCAAGATCATCGGTGCCGCGTTCATTGACGTGTTCAAGGCCGCGACCAAACGGGCCGGGGCGGCGAAGTACCTGGCGCAGGGGACGCTCTACCCTGACGTGATCGAGTCGGTGCCCATCGCGGGCAACCCGGCGGCGTTGATCAAGAGCCACCACAACGTGGGCGGTCTGCCCAAGAAGCTGGGATTCAAGCTGGTCGAGCCGCTCCAGCGCCTCTTCAAGGACGAGGTGCGGCTGCTGGGGCTGGAAATGGGATTGCCCAAGGAAATCATTTATCGCCAGCCCTTCCCCGGACCGGGCCTGGCCGTGCGCATCCTCGGCGAAGTCACCCCGCGCCGCTGCCGGATTCTGCGCGCCGCCGACACCATTGTGGTGGAGGAAATGAAAGCCAGCGGCTGGTATTACAAGATCTGGCAGAGCTTCGCCGTGCTGCTGCCGGTGCGCAGCGTGGGTGTCATGGGCGACGAGCGCACTTATGATTACACCATCGTCATCCGCGCCGTCGAATCTCAGGACGGCATGACCGCCGACTGGGCCAAGCTGCCCAACCGGCTGCTGGAAACCATCTCCACCCGCATCACCAACGAAGTCAAGGGCGTCAACCGCGTCTGCCTGGACATCTCCAGCAAGCCACCCGCCACCATTGAGTGGGAATGAGCCGCCATGATAAAATTCCTGACCATCCTCTGGGTGGGAATTTGGGAGCTGGTGTACGGCGCGGGAAAATTATTTTCCCGCCGCCGCCGGCGCAATCTCAAGTCGCGCGATTCCACGCCGGTCCTCACGGGGGAACAGGCCCTGCTCCTGCAGGCGGCCCGGCGCGGCGACGCGCGCGCGCAATATCAACTGGCGGTGGGTTACTCGGAGGGGAAGGAGGTGGAGCAAAATTACGGGGAGGCCGCCCACTGGTTCGGCGAGGCGGCCAAACAGGGGGACCCCAGCGCGCTGTACAGCTTGGGCATCTGCTGCGCCAACGGGCAGGGCGTGGCCCAGGATTGGGACGAGGCGATCAAGTGGTTCCGCCTCGCGGCCGAACTGGGGCATCTGGGCGCCCAAGTCAGCCTGGGCGTCTGCCTGCAAAAAGCTCCCGGACAGGGCGGGGCGGAGGAAGCCGTGCAATGGTTTCGCCGCGCCGCCAGGCATGGCGACGCCACCGCGCAAGTCAGCCTGGCCTCCTGTTTGCAAAGCGGCATAGGGACGGCGCAAAACCAAGTGGAAGCGGTGGAGTGGTTTCGCAAAGCCGCCGACCAGGGCGTGCCGGAGGCGCAATTCAACCTGGGCAAATGCCACCAGGAAGGCCAGGGCGTGGCCGCCGACGCGGTCGAAGCGTTCAAGTGGTTCGAGTTGGCCGCGAAAAAGGGGCTGCCGCAGGCGCAACACGAACTGGCGCTTTGCTATCATCACGGCCGCGGGACGGCGCCGGATTTGCGGGAGGCCTTCAAATGGAGCCAGATGGCCGCCGCCCAGGCCTATCCACCGGCGGAGGTGGAGAAGGAGGAATTGGAACAAGCGTTGGCGGAGATGGAAAACCCAGACCCGCCCGACTCGAACCCGTTTGACGCGCCATGAATCGGGGTCGGCTTCTTTGTGATATGACTTCACTCGGCAACGGGTGTCTAGTTTCGACAGACATTGAAGGGTTCTTATGAGCATGACCATCAAGCTTGATTTGCCCGACGCTCTCGCCACGGAAGCGCGGGAGGCCGGCTTGCTGGCCCCTGGTCGTTTGGCGGATTGGGTGGCCGATGAGGTGCGGCGCAAGCGCGCGCGCGACCAGTTTGGGCAGATGCTCAAAAAACTGCAATCTGTGGCCGACGAACCGATGTCCATTCAGAAGGTTCAGGCCGAAGTTGATGCCGTGCGGGCGGTTGTTGATACCAATTTGCGCGTTTGCCGGTATTCCGATCATCAACGCGGCAGTGGCCTTGAGGCGTTTGGAATTGGCGTGATTGCCGCGTCACGCTGGCAAGGCAGGCTCGACACGAGTCAGCCCGCGCAACGCCGTGCAGCGCCGCGTGGACAATCCGCCGCCGGCGGGGTATTCTGGGTCATGGGTTCTTCCCCACAAGAATTGGCCGGGGCGGCGGAGCGGGCGCGCGGGGTGAAAGGTTATTCCGGGCGGGTGGTCTATATGTACGCCTACGACGTGGCCTACGAAATGAAGCGCGAACCGGTGACGCAACTGCTGGGCCAGCCGATGGCGCAATTCTCCGTGGACGCCAGCAAACGCAGCCCCCGCCACCTCTTTTTCTTCCGTCCGCAAATGGTGCGCCTGCCGGCCATGGAGCGCATCGGCCCGCGGGGACGGGTGCGGGTGGAGCGCACCGTCAAATTGCTGCCCGTCGGCGCGTTGAGCGTCACGGTCGCCGTGCCGTTTAGCGTCTCCTCCATCGAGGATTTGGTGGTGTATCACGACCTGGAGTTTTCCAACGGCTCGCTGCAACAGGAAGTCCGGCAACTGGTCGAGGAGGCCCGGCGCGAACTGGCGCGCTATTTCATCCGGCCCGCCGCCCAACTGGCGGAGGAGGAGGCCTACACGGTCTTTTGCATTGACTCGCCCCTGGCCGCGCGGGACGGAAGGCCGCTGTCGGCGGAGGACTGGCTGGGGGAGCATCGGCGGGAGGTGGCGGCGCTGCTGACCCAGGAGGCGGACATCGGCCAGCTTTCCCGGCAGGAGGCCGCCGAATCCACCGACCGCTGCCTGAGCTACTACCAAGACGACCTGACGGTGGTGGATTGGGACGCCGCGCTGCTGGTGCAGGAACCCCGGCAACTGGACGAGGTGCTTTATGTGCTGGAACTGGCCAACCTGCAACTGGCCGAATTGGAGGCTTACGACCGGCTGCTGGACACGGCGCTGGAGCACTCCTACCGCGACCTGACGCGCCCGGGACGGCGCGCGCGCGGCGAGGTGATGCAGGAACTGCGCGAAATCCGCGTGGACCTGGCGCGATTCAGCGACGAGCTTTCCAACATCACCAAGTTCTTCGGCGACTGGCACCTGGCACGCATTTACCAGACCATTTCCGCCCGGTTTCATTTGGGCGACTGGCACCGGACCATTGATGAAAAGCTCAAGACGCTGGACGACCTCTACCAGCTCCTCAACCAGGACCGGACCAACCGCTGGATGCTCAGCCTGGAAATCACCATCGTGGTGCTTTTTGTGCTCGATTTGATCCTCCTGCTCCTGGGGTTGAAAAGGGGGTGAATGGGCGGCGGCGCGAGCCGCATTTTTTGGGCAAGGAAGGCGTTGACATGGCGGGCCGAGGGGTCTAATGTTATCTGAAAGTCAAAGGATTTAAGCCGATGTTATTACGAATTTGCCTGATTATCGCCGTGGTCGGCGGCCTGGCCGCCGCAGTTGTGAATTTCGTCAAGGTCAAGGAGGTCATCACCACCACCATCAAGGAGAGAGACGACGAGAAGAACGCAAAAGTAAAGGCGCAAGACGACGCGAACAAGACCCACGCGTTGCTGACGACCGCCCAGAGACAAGTAACCGACCTAAACGGCCAATTGGCCCAGACCAAGAGGTCTCTTGCGGACGCCAACACCAAAGTCAGCGACCTGGAAAACAGCACCAACCTTCTGAGCAAGCGGCTGGATGAGGTTTCGGCCGCGCGCTCCAAGGCCGAGCAGGATTTGGCCCAGTTTTCGCAGTTGAAGCTCACCCCCCAACAAATCGAGCAAGACGAGGCGCTGTTGAAGAAAACCACCGCGGAGCGCGACGCGGAAATCACCGCAAACAAGCTCCTGGTCAAGGTCCGCAACGAACTAAAGAAGGAACTGGAGGATCTCGTCGGAACGAATGATGTCGTGCCGCCGCTGCCCGCGGGCCTGAAGGGCAAAGTTCTGGCGGTGGATCCCAAGTACAGCTTTGTGGTGTTGGATATTGGCGACGACAAAGGAGTGGTTCCGCGCGGCGTCATGATGGTCGCGCGCGACGGCAAGTTCGTCGGCAAAGTCCAGATCGAGCGGGTGCTGGCCACCCAGAGCGTGGCCAACGTGATGCCCGCCTGGACCTCGGGCAAGATCCTGGAAGGCGACCAAGTGTTTTATTGATGAAAAAAATCCTGCGCACATTCTTATTGGCGCTGTTCGCCGCGGGCGCGGCGGGCCTGTTGGGCGGCTGTGCCACGGACGATTCCCAAACCCCTTCGTCCATGCCCTGGGACAGAAGCCAGAGTTGGGAAGGCCCCTTCCCCTCGACCATGAATCAGGGCCGCTGACGGGCGGGTTTATTTGGCGAATTCGACGCAACGGGTTTCGCGGACGATGGTCACGCGAATCTGGCCCGGATATTGCAGTTGGTCCTCGACCTTTCGCGCGATGTCCCGGGCCAGCGCGAAGGCCGCCTCGTCGCTGACCCGGCCCGGCTGGACCATCACGCGCAACTCGCGCCCGGCTTGCAGGGCGAAACATTTCTCCACTCCCGGAAACGAAAGGCCGATTCGTTCCAGGTCTTCGACGCGCTTGATGTGGGTGAGCACCGTTTCGGACCGGGCGCCGGGCCGCGACGCGCTGACGGCGTCGGCCGCGCTGACCAGGACCCCCAGCAGCCCGGTTTGCGGGGCTTCCCCATGATGGGAGGCCACGGCGCTGACAATCGGCTCCGCTTCGCCATAACGCTTGAGAACTTCCGCGCCGACCAGGGCATGGTGGCCCTCGACTTCGTGGCTCACCGCCTTGCCGATGTCATGCAACAGCCCGGCGCGCTTGGCGGCGGCGACATCCACCCCCAGCTCCGCGGCCATGAGGCCTGTGAACTGGGCGACTTCGATGGAGTGATGGAGGATGTTCTGCGAAAAACTCTGGCGGAAGTGCAGCCGGCCCAGCAATTTGACAATTTCCACATGCATGGGCGCCAGACCCAGCTTCTCCACCGCCTGCCCGCCGGTGCGCAGGATCACCTCGTCCATCTCCTCCCCCACTTTCCCCACCACCTCCTCTATGCGCGCGGGATGGATGCGACCGTCCAGGATCAGCCGTTCCATGGACTCGCGGGCGATTTCGCGCCGCACCGGGTCGAAGCCGGATAGAATCACCGCGCCCGGGGTGTCGTCAATGAGCACCGTCACCCCCGTGGCGGCCTCGAAGGCGCGGATGTTGCGGCCCTCGCGACCGATGATCCGGCCCTTCATCTCGTCGCCCTTGATGGTGACGGTCGCGGTGGTGGTTTCAAAAGTGTGATTGCCGGCGTAGCGCTGGATGGCCAGGCTGAGGATGCGGCGCGCCTTCTCCTCCGCCTTGAGCTTGGCGTCCTCCAGAATATGCTGGGACAACTGGGCCGCGTCGCTCAGGCTGCTCTGCTCCACCTCCCGCAGAAACGCCGCCCGCGCCTCCGCCTCGCTCAATTTGGACACCTCCCCCAGCTTCTGGCGGCGCTCTTCGAACAAGCTGGCGGCCTGCTGCTCAAGCCGTTGCGCCCCGGCCAGCTTGCCCTCCAGTTCCTCCTTTTGCGCGCGGAGACTCTTTTCTTCGCGCACGAGATTCTCCAATTGCCGGTTGACCAGGGCCTCGCGCTCGTTGAGGCGCGATTCGGTTTCGGAGCGCAACTTCAATGCCAGCTCGTTGGCCGCCAGCCGCGCTTCGCGCAGGATGGCCTCGCCCTCGCGGCGCGCCGTCTCCAAAAGAGTCTCCTTTTCCCGGCCCATCGCCGCCAAAAGACCGCGCTCCCGCGAGCGCCAGAGCCAGACGCCCAGCAGGATGCCGCCCACGATGCCGCACAGGAAAACCAGCGCGCCGGCAAAAATGTCACTGGGGATCGGATTCATGGCAAAACTGCCGGAGGCCGGCCCGAAGTCTCCAGCCATTGGGTTGGCGTCAAAATGCAGTTCAAAATGATATCGTGCGCTTCGGCCGGAATTCGCGGCCTGATCTGTTCATCGAATGCGACTCCGCATCGGGTTCCCGCGACCCCGGCCAGGAGGCGGTCGTAAAAACCCCCGCCCCGGCCCAGCCGGTGCCCACCCGCGTCAAATCCTAACCCGGGAACCAGCGCCAAGTCCAGCAAATTTGGCGGAATCGGCGCGCAATGCGCCGAGGGCTCCAGCGCGCCGAACTTTCCCGCCGCGCAATCCCGCGCAAAATCCGTGATCCGCGCGGCGCCATAGACCCCGGTTTCCCGCTCAAAACGCGGAAGGCCGATGGTCTTGCCTTCCGCCAGCGCCCGCCCCAGCAACGGCAGCAAATCTATTTCATCCGGCAACGGCGCGTAAAAGAGAACCCGCCCCGCCTCCCGCCACACCCGCTGGCCCGCCAGCAAATCGCGCGCCCGCGCGGACATTTCCGCCCGCCGCGCCGGGGAGACATCCCGCAGCCAGGCGCGCAACTGGCTGCGAAGCTCGCGTTTGAGGGGGGCGTTGTCGGAAGTCATTTGTCCGGGGATGGGGCGCGGGGCGCCCGCAGCGCCTCGATTTGGGCCCGCCATTTTTCCAGACGCTCCCTGATTCTCTTTTCCGACCCCTCGCCGCCCGGCTCGTAGTATCTCCGGGCCGCGCCGAGATAATCCTGGGCCACGAAATGGCCGGGGAAATCGTGCGCGTATTGGTAACCCTGTCCATGGCCCAGGCGTTGGGCGCCCGGGTAACTGGCGTCGCGCAAATGGGGCGGGACCGGCAGGGTCCGGCCAGATCGCACATCCTCCAGCGCTTTGTCTATCGCCACGCACGCGCTGTTGCTTTTGCTTGCCGTGGCGACATAGACCACCGCCTCCGCGATGGGGATTCGCGCCTCCGGCCAGCCCACGAACTCGGCCGCCGTGTGCGCCGCCACCGCCAGCACCAGCGCCATCGGGTCGGCCAGGCCGACGTCCTCCGCCGCGCAGATCATAATCCGCCGCGTGAGAAAACGCGGGTCCTCGCCCGCGTGGATCATTTTCGCCAGCCAGTAGAGCGCGGCATCCACGTCGCCGCCCCGCATGGATTTGATGAACGCGGAAATGGTGTCGTAATGCGCGTCCCCGTCCCCGTCGTACACCACGGCTTTCTTCTGGATGCACTCCTCCGCCTCCGCCAGATGGATCTGGATCCAGCCGTCGCATTGCGGCGGCGTGGAAAGCGCGGCGATTTCCAGCGAATTGAGCGCCTTGCGCGCGTCCCCGTCGGCCACCCGCGCCAGATGCCGCAGCGCGTCCTCGTCGGCCTGGATTTTCATCTCTCCCAGCCCGCGCTCGCCGTCCGTCAGCGCCCGGCGCAGCAGGCCGAGCAAATCCTCCTCGTCCAAAGGGTGCAGCTCGAAAATCTGCGAGCGGGACACCAGGGGCGAATTGACGAAGAAGAACGGGTTGTGCGTGGTGGCCCCGATCAGCCGCACCACCCCGCTCTCCACATCCGGCAGCAGGACATCCTGCTGCGCCTTGTTGAAGCGGTGGATCTCGTCAATGAACAAGATGGTGGACTGGCCCGTGTTCTCCAGCCGGTTGGCAGCCCCGGCCAGGACCCGGCGCATGTCGGCCACGTTGGACTCCGCCCCGCTGAGCCTCTCGAACTGGCTTTGCGTCCGGCGCGCGATGATCCGCGCCAGCGAGGTCTTCCCCGTTCCGGGCGGCCCGTAGAAGATGACGGACTGGATCCGGTCCGCCTCAATGGCGCGGCGCAGCAACTGGCCCGGCGCCAGGATGTGCCGCTGGCCCGCCAACTCGTCCAGGCCGCGGGGCCGCATCCGCGCCGCCAGCGGCTGCCGGGCCGCGGGATTTCCCTCCGGCCCGCCCGCGTCGGGAACTTTGGGCGCCGCCGCGGCAAACAAATCTTGGCCTCTCACACCGGGAACATAGCAAATCCCGGCGGTATCGCCAAGCCCGAATCGGGCTGAGGGAGGGCGAGTTCAACTTCTTCAGGCGTTGTACTCATAATCCTAATCTTGATCTTGATCTTCACTCGGGGGGGCCGGATTAGGATTAGGATTAGGATTAAGAAGGCACCCAAAGAAGAGCCCCTGCCGCAAAAAGATAACCCCACCGTAATGCCGTGTATAAACAGCGCCTCTGAACTTGTTAGGAACAAGGTGGGACCGGGTCGGGTGCTTTCGGCTTCCAGTGAAGGCCTGTCGGCCGCATCCGAGATCAGGGCCCCTGAGTGGCTAATTTAAGGTTCAAGGTCTTTGTTTTTAATCACGAGCATGGCAGGGTTAAATCCATTGCCAAAATTCCAAAGAGCGTGTCGCGCCGACCGACCGCCGCGCGCCTGTCTGTCTGTTTCTACCATCGCCACATTCGGAACTTTTTCAAGCGCTTTTTTCAAAAAAAATTGTAATCCCGCCGGAAAACCGGCCTCTCCGCGCCCCCGTCGCGCGGGCGCCGAATTGGCGCGCTCCGGGAGGACCCAACGCGCGGGCCGGGGCTGCGGGAGTTGGGGAATGGGCCGCCAAAAAAGGCGCGCGACCGCCGTCCGGTCCGCCCCAAAAGCCCGAGGCTGGCGGTCCCAACCTGTTCATGCTCAACCACCTGCCCCTGCGCTGGCGTCCCGCGCCCCGCCCCGGCACGGGTGGGGGCGGTTGCCGAAAGGCGGAGAGCCGGCCTCCCACATTTTTTCTGGTCAAATTTTTTCTCGACATTCCGGCCTCAACAAACTATAAGTTGTCAGTCTTATTTCAATCAGTCCGTTGCGTCTTGTTTGAGAGACGCCGTATTGTCCATTAGACATGCATTCAATGAAAACCTTGACGAGAACCCCGCTGGTGGCGGTCGCGCTTTTGTTCGCCTGCGCCCGCCTTCTACACGCCTCCGAATCGCCCACCAACACTTTCACCGGCGCGGTGGACGCGAATTGGTTCAACACCAACAACTGGTCTTTGGAAAGGTTGCCCGGCGCGACAGAAACCGTGTTGGTCACCAGTTCCGTCACCCTGACCAACGGGGTGACTGTGGGCGGGTTCAATCTTAGCGCCGGGACTTTTGATGCCACGACCAACGGTCTGACCATTGTGGAGGGCGGCAATTGGACCGGCGGCACTCTCAAAGGCTTGGTGACGAATAACACCTCGGACTTCTCTTTCAATCTGAACAACCCCGGCGGCACACTGGATCTTCCCGGCGCCACTTTCTTCAACTTCGGGACCGTGGTTTGGAGCGCGGGCACGATCCGCGGGAACGGCTCCACTGTCATTAACAATTACCGCACCTGGCAGGCCCTGGTGGTCAATGACGAGATCAACGACCATTTCGGCGGAACCGGAACACCCACCTTCAACAACACCAACGATGGCTATTTGGAGGTAACCCCCCCCACCAATGGCACCGTGACTTTCAACCAAGTGGCCCTGAACAACTTTGCTGGACTGCCTACCGTGGTCGGAGACGCCACAGTGGATGTGGCTTCGGGCACTTTGCAATTGGAAGGCGGTGGCACTTTCACCGGACCGTTCACTGTGGAGTCGGGCGCGGGCATCATTCTCAGTTCGGGGTCCTTTTTCGTCGGCAGCGGAGCCAGTCTCACCGGGCCTGGCGGCGCCATTCTCACCGGCGGCTCGCTGGTCTTGAGCAATGGCATCAGCCCGTTGCTGTTGCTCCAGGGCGGCACAGTCAGCCTCGGCCCCGATTTCCAGGACGGCGGCGACATCACCAATCTGACCCTCTCCGGCAGCACGCTGGCCGGCACCAACACCTTGACCGGCACGCTGAACTGGCAGGCCGGGGAGATTTCCGGCGCCCTGACCATCTCGTCCAACGGCCTGCTCGATCTCAGCGGCTCCGTGGAGGTCGTTCAATCCGCCGCTCTGACCAATTCGGGTCAGATCCTCTGGAATGGCGCGGGGAATTGGGAAGTTTACAACGACGGCGCCACCTATTTTGGCTCGATCGTCAATCTCCCCGGCGGCGTCATCTCCGCCCAATGCGACAATTCCATCGTGCCGCGAACGGGCGGCGAGTGGTTCAACAACGCCGGCCAGTTCACCAAATCCATGAGCACGGGCACCACCTCCGTCGGCATTGAGTTCACGAACACGGGAATCGTGAGCGTGGAGAGCGGCGCGCTGGTTTTTGGCAACGGCAACTTCGGAGGCGCTTTTCAGACCACCAACGGAACGTCTTTGACCTTCAACAGCGGCGGCGTTATGGGCGGCGCGTTCTCCGCCGCGTACGCCGCCTCGATAAATTTTACCGGCGGCACATTTTCCGAGTTGCCCGGCGTCGCCTTTGGCGGCGTGGGAACCGTGCAAATGAGCGGCGGGAGCCTGACCCTGCTCGACGATGTGCCTCCCAATCTCCAACTCAACTCCGGCACGATCTACCTCTCCGCGGTGTTTCAAGGCGGCGCCATCACCAATCTGACGGTGACCGGGGACACCCTTGCGGGCAGCAACACCGTCACCGGTGTGCTCAACCTGTATGGCAACGCCAGCGGCCCGCTGGTGGTCGCCCCCGGCGGCGTGTTGAATTGGACTGGGGGGACCATTTCCGGCGGCTTGAACATCTCTCCGGGCGGCGTCGTCAACTTTGACGCCCCCGACTACATGGCGCTAAACTCAACCCTGACCAACGCGGGGACCGTCAACTGGACCGGGGGCGTTCTTTACCTCTACTACGGCGACGACATTTACAATTTGGCGTCCGCGGTGTTCAACATTCAATGCGACCAGAACCTGCTCGATAGTTACGCTTATTACCGCACCGAGTCTTTCAACAATGCCGGCTTGGTCCAGAAGTTCGGAACAACTGGTCAGACGCAGATCGAGACCATTTTCAACAACACCGGCACCGTGGTCGCCCAATCGGGCACCCTCGAATTTGACGATTATTATGGCCAGAATGCAACTCTGGGCGGCACTTGGCTCGCGGAGACCGGCGCGACCATCAACTTTGCGGATGGCGGCGACTTGGTGGGCAATTTCACCGCGGCCGCCGGCGCCAACCTCGAACTCACCGGCGGCACATTCACTCCCACCCCGACCCTGCTCTTCAACGGCCCGGGCACCAACACGATGTCCGGGGGCACGATCACGCTGACCAACACCTTCATCGCCAATCTGCAATTGACTGGCGGGACGGCTCTTCTGGATCCCGAATTTGAAGGTGGTGTCATTACCAACTTGACCTTCAACGGCACTTCTGTGGAAGGCACCAACACCGTGGCCGGGGTGTTCAATCTGGTGGGCAACGTCGAAGGCCCGCTCACCGTGCTGAGCAACGCCACCTTGAACCTCAGCGGGAACATAGTGTCGAACGTCACCCTGGCCCCCGGCGCGACGCTCAACTGGACCAACGGCACTCTCTATTACAATGTGCCCTTGTTGGTGCCCTCCAACGCGGTCCTCAACGTGATAGGCCCTGGAACCGTTTACGTGGAAGCTCCGCTCACCAATGCCGGCACCATCAACTGGATCGGAGGCGACTTCGACATCTATCTTTATTATTATTCCTACAACACCGGGGTTTACAATCAGGCCGGAGCCACCTTCAACATTCTGAGCAACGGCTACGACGGCGACTCTGGAGCTTTTAACAACGCCGGGCTTGTCCTCAAATACCCCGGCGCGGGCACGACGCAGGTTTACTGGACATTCAACAACACCGGCACGGTGGATGTGCGCACCGGCACACTAATTCTGGGTGGCGCGATTCAGTCTTCCAACATGCCCGGAACTTACCTGGTGGAGGCCGGCGCGACTCTGACTCTCGGCGGCGGGGGCTACTTGACGGGCGAGTTCACGGCGGAGGGCGGCGGCGCGATCAATTTCACCGGCGGCACGTTCACCAACACCACGACCACGCTGCTGGACGGCGTCGGCGCCTACAACCTCAACGGGGCCACGTATAACGTGTTGTACGACATCCCCACCAACCTCACCCTGCTCTCCGGCGCCATAGACCCGGGGCCGGACTTTCAAGGCGGCGCCATCACCGATCTGACTCTCAACGGCCTGAGCATCTCCGGCTCCAACATGGTGTCCGGCGTGTTGAACGTGAGCGGAAACGTCAACGGGCCGCTGACCGTGGCCAATGGGGGTGTCGTGACCGTCGGCGGCAGCATCGAATACGACGCTCCCGTCATCCTCCAATCCGGCGCCACCTTGAC
>JBEKAN010000087.1:0-13411 GCA_050015895.1 Verrucomicrobiota bacterium | reverse complement strand
ACCTCCTCTCCCCTGCCCTCGCCTCCACAAGTGTGTGGAGGAGAGGGAGAAGACGCGGTCGGGTACACTTCCTGAGCCAGCCGTGGGCGGCGGCGTGTTTGGCAAATGAGGGCTTGTCAGGGCGGCGGGAAGGGGGTATGAGTGTCGCAACACAGGAAGGAAGCCATGAACACCCAAGAAGGCATTGCCGCCACCACGCCCAGCAGACACGGATTGCCGGCGGGGAAAATCCTCCCGCTGCTGCTGGCCGCCGGGATGCTGGCCGGTTGCGCGCGCCGCTATGACATGCTCCTGACCAACCAGCGGGTGGTGTCGAACGTGCGCAAGCCCAAGCTCAGCCCGGACCATAGTTATTACATCATTGTGGACAGGCAGGGACGGACGAACACCATCCCCGCCGGGGAGGTCAACGTGATTCAACCACACCAAAAGTCCCCGCTCACCGCGCCGCAGTAAGAAATCGCCCGACATATTTGCCCAGAAGATCGGCCTCCAGATTGACCGCATCGCCGGTCCGGCGCTCGCGCAGGGCGGTGACAGCCAGGGTGTGGGGAATGATCCAGACGCGAAAACTCCCCGCCCGCATCGCCGCGACGGTGAGGCTGATGCCGTCCACAGCAATGGAACCTTTGACCACGACGTAGCGCATGATGGAGGGGGCGGCGCGGATGTCCAGAACGTGGTCGCGGCCGGAGCGTTCCCAGCGGATGATCTTTCCCACGCCGTCAATGTGTCCGGTGACGAAGTGGCCGCTGATATTGCCGTCGGCCCGCAGGGGCCGCTCCAAATTGACGGCGGAGCCGGGACGGACGAATTGGAGGTTGGTGCGCCGCCAGGTTTCGGCGAGGAGGTCGAATTGCAGGCGGCGTCCGCCCGCGCGCCCGCCGATTTTCACCACGGTGAGGCAGCACCCGTTGACCGCCAGGCTGTCGCCGGTTTTCAAGCCGCGCGCGCAAAGGCGGGAGCGGACGACCAGTTGGATGGCGTCGCGGGCCGGGGTGACGGATTCGACGCGGCCGCTTTCTTCAACAATTCCAGTGAACATAAGACTTTGGCGCTCAGGATGGCGGATCCACGCGCGCGGTCAACAACAAATCGGGGCCGAGTCGGCGCCATCGGATGTCGCGCAGAAGTATTTTGCCGGAGGGACGGGCCGCGCCGCCGCCCGCGACGGCCACAGGGGCGCGACGGCCGCCCAGCACCATCGGGGCGTAAAAGAAGGCGACGCGCCGGGCCAGCGGCAGCCAGGCGGCGTTGGTCTCGCCGCCGCCTTCGACCAAAAGGCTGGTGATGTTTTCGCCGCCCAACCGCTGGAGCAGCCACGGCAAGTTGATCCGGCCGCGGCGGGCGGGCGCGACCAGCACGCGGACGCGCCGGCGCAAGGCGGCCAGCCGTTTTGGCGGGGCGGCTTTGGTCGTCACAATCGTCGTCAGACCCGCGAAGGCGTCGCGGAGAATCCTGGAGGCGGGCGGAGTGCGGGCGCGGGGGTCGAGCACAAGACGGCGCAAGGGCTTGGCGGAAAAGCCGGGCGCGCGGAGGGTCAGGGCGGGGTCGTCGGCAATGATAGTGTTGACACCGACCAGGACCGCGTCCGCGCCGGCGCGCAGTTTCATGGCATGGGAGCGGGCGGGCGGGCTGGTGATCCATTTGGACTGGCCGGTGACGGTGGCGATTTTCCCGTCGAGGGACATGGCGGCTTTGACGGTGACGAACGGGGTGCGGTGGACGATCCAGTGATTGAACGCTTCGTTGAGATTCGCGCATTCGGGGGCCAGAGCGCTCCGGGCGACGGCGACGCCTGCGCGTTGGAGAATGCGGAAGGCACGGCCGGCGTGTTTGGGATTGGGATCGGTCGCGCCGACCACCACCCGCTTGATGCCAGCGGCGATGATCGCCCCGGTGCATGGAGGGGTGCGGCCATGCGTGCTGCAAGGTTCCAGCGTGACATGAAGGGCCGCGCCTTTGGCGGAAGAGCCGCGCTTCTGGGCGTCGCGGAGGGCCTCGATTTCCGCGTGCGGCCCGCCCGCCCGCCGATGCCAGCCTTGACCGATGATCTTGCCATTTTTGACCAGAACAGCGCCGACCATGGGATTGGGGGAAGTGCGGCCATAGCCGCGGCGGGCCAGGCGAAGGGCGAGGGACATGATTTGGGAATTATTCTGTTTCATCCCATGCTTTCAATAATCTGGCTTTACAATAACGGACCGTTCTTTGGGAACCTAAACCTTAACCCATGAACCTCTCCTCGCGGTGGTAGCAGAGAAACTCCGGGTTGGGTTCTGCGAGCTTTTGCGGCAGTTCAATTCTTTTGCCTTCAAATGGCACAAAATTCTGTTCCAGCGTGAATTGCGGAAAGTGACTTTTGAGACGCTTGCTTAAGACCACCGTCAGATTCTCGTCGAGAGTAATCAACCCCGAATCGAACGCAGCGTCGTGCAGGCTTGATAAGCAAAGTCCGTTGCTTGGGTCAAGCCGCTCCCGCGGAAAATCACGCCACGGCTTGATATGGCTGGCAACGAGCATTCTCGGGACGTTAATACCGCTAATACAGCATCGCACGTCATACGCATTGAGAATTGCCTGTCGGAAAAATTGCTGGCCGCGCCTCGCCCTAACGGTGCTGACAATTTCAGTCGGGCCATCTGGAGGCGTGATCCGAATGCGATCCCTCTGGAGAAAATCTAACTCTTTCTCGTTGTCTTTGCTCACGAGGTCATGCATCAATTCCTCGCTAATCGGTCCCAACGTTGCGAACTGCGCGTGAAACTCGTTCCATATTTCAGCATCGTATCTGCTTGCTCCGCGCAACCCTCTGATGCCTCGGGCTTGCTGCACAGGATCAAGTGAAGCAAAGTTGCACAACTTCATTGCGAGGCTGCTTGGCGTGCGTCCCATTTTGGCGGCAACCTCCATGAGGATAGGATTGCCTTTGTGCATCTTTCCAAAAAGCACTTTGCAATAGAGATTCAACGCAATCAGTGATTGTTCGCGCGTCCATCTCACGGTGGGAGATTTGCCCATATTCAGTCGTAAAGGTATTGTTGGTCGTCTGTTTTACGAGGTTCGGTCGTCAGCAAATAGCCGAGGCGATTGACATAATGGAAGCCGGGTGAAATCCACCACAATCCTTCGCACTCAATGAGCGTCCAGAGATTTTTCGGAGGCCCGTTTCTGACGGCTTCCCACTCCTGACCAACCCAGCCGAAAAGACAACCATCCAAAGCAGAGGAGGAGTCAAACCGGTTTTTCAGCAAGGTATAATGTTGGCGAAAGTCATCAAAGTCAGGATAATACCCTTCGAGAACAACGCTTGGTTGAGCGGTGAGTGTGATCCCCAGTTCTTCTGCGTGGCTGAGAGCATCTTTGAGCGCATCAACAACCACATCGGCGACTTGCGAAGCGGGAGGCTCATCGTCGGAATATGTTACCATGAAGACTTTTTTCATCGCTCACATCATCTTTTCAATTGAATGGCAAATAGTCAATTCATGTTCGTAAGATGCCCTGAAAAGCGGGGGCGCGAAAGGAAGTTATTTCGCGGGGGCCTGAATCTTGAGTGAAACGCTTGGCGGCTCGCCTGAAAGTTGAACCGATGTTCGACTCGAAGTTCCGTCGGCGAGACGCCGACGGATGCGACCGGGACGGTCGCGCTCCCCCGGAAAGAACGTGTGTTCTGCGCGGGCACCGAACACGACACACAGGGGCGAGATGGCACAACAACGGGCTGGCCAGATGGAACAACAGGCAGGCTGGCCCGCATGTGTGCGGGCTGCATGTTTGCGGGCTGGTCGCGCTCCCGGAGAAGTCGCCGATGCTCGGGGTGTCTCACGTCGGGCATCAATTGGAGACGGGGATTCATGTTATTCGGCGAAGAGGGCGTGGGCGAATTGTTTGGGGTCGAAGGGCTGGAGGTCCTCGGGCTTTTCGCCCAGGCCGATGAATTTGACGGGGAGGGAGAGTTCCTTCTGGATGGCCACAACCATGCCGCCTTTGCTGGTGCCGTCGAGCTTGGTGACGATCAGGCCGGTGAGGGGGACGGTTTTGTGAAATTCGCGGGCCTGGCTCAAGGCGTTCATGCCGGTGGTGGCGTCCAGCACCAGGAGGGTCTCGTGCGGCGCGCCGGGGAGGAGCCGGGCGACGACGCGGTGCATTTTTTGCAGCTCCTGCATGAGGTTGTGCTTGGTGTGAAAGCGTCCGGCGGTGTCAATAATAAGATAGGCGGCCTTGCGGGCGAGCGCGGCGGCCACGGCGTCGTGGGCCACGGAGGCGGGGTCGGCGCCGGGGGCGCCGGCGATGACGGGCACGCGGAGGCGCGCGCCCCAGAGCTTGAGCTGCTCGACGGCGGCGGCGCGAAAGGTGTCGCAGGCGGCCAGCAGGGCCGTGTCCCCGCGGGCCTGGAGGGCGTGGGCGAGCTTGGCGGCGGTGGTGGTCTTGCCGGTGCCGTTGACGCCGACGAGGGAGACGACGGTCAGGCCCGCGGGCTGGCGGCGGAGGGGCGCCTGGGCGGAGGAGAGGCTTTGTTCGACTTGTGCGCGGGCGATGGCCAGGACATCGAGACCGGCGCGGCCCTGGGTTTCGTAGGCCTGCCTGACGGCGTGGAGGATTTGCGCGGTGGCGGCCAGGCCCAGGTCGGCGGCGATGAGACTGGCCTCCAGCTCCTCGATGGACGCGCCGGTGAGTTTGGGCGACGCGGTGAGGATGCGTTTGATGTCGTGGGCCAGTTTGGATTGCGTTTTGCGCAGGCCCTCTTTGAATTTCTCAAACAAGCCCATGAGACGGGGTGGATTGGGGATGGGGCGCGCGCGGGGCGGCCGGGGCCGGGCGGCGCTCTTTGAGCTTGTCAAAATAAATGCCGGGGAGTTTGACGCCGCCGATCAGGGGCTTGCCTTTGCTGTAGCCGTGGCAATCCGAGCCGCCGGTGACGAGCAGATTGTGGCGGGCGGCGATTTCCAGGTAGTAGGCGGTCATGGCGGCGGTGTGTTTGGAATGGAAACATTCCATGCCGTCCAGGCCCTGGGCGACCAGCTCGGGGATGGCGTCGTCGCAGTGGTTGAGTCCTGGGTGGGCCAAGACGGCCAGGCCGCCGGCCTGGTGGATGAGGGCCATGGCGTCCAGGGCGGAGATTTTGAATTTGGGGACCCAGGCGGGCCGGTTTTTTTTCAGGAAGCGGTCGAAGGCCTCGTCCAGGCTGGAACAGAACCCTTCGCGCACCAGGGCGCGGCCGACATGGGGACGGCCCGGGGAGTGGCAGTTGGCGAGGGCAAAAACGGACTCGGCGCGGAGCGGGATGCTGATCTGGTTGAGGCGGGCGACCATTTCATGGATGCGGCGCTGGCGAACGGCCTGGAATTTTTTCAATTCCGACTGCAACGTCGGATTCTCCAAATCGAGGAAGTACCCCAAAATGTGAAGCTCGTTGCCCTCCATCTCGGCGGTCAGTTCTGCGCCGGAGAGGAATTCGACGCCCAGGGCCTGGCAGGCCAGGGCCATGCGCGGGCAGCCTTCCACGGTGTCGTGGTCGGTCAGGGACATCGCGGTCAAGCCGAAGTGCGCGCCGTGGCCGGCCAATTCCTCGGGGGTGAAGGTGCCGTCGGAGAAAAGGGTGTGGAGATGGAGGTCGGCGAAGGCCGGGGCTTGCCCGGCGGGCGGCGGACGGGCGGGAGGCTGGACTGTGGCGGGGTGGTTCATTTCACAATGCGAGCGGGGCGCATGAGACCGCCTTTGATTTTGTCCAGGAGGCCGTTGACAAATTTGCCGCTGTCCTCGGTGGAGAATTTTTTGGCGATGTCCACGGCTTCGTTGATGCTGACGACGGGGGGGATGTCGTCGCGGTAGAGCATCTCATAAATGGCCAGGCGGAGGATGTTGCGGTCCACCACGGCCATGCGCTGGAGGTTCCAGTTCTGGGCGATTTGGACGATGCGCTGGTCCAGTTCGGGGCGGTGTTCGACGACGCCGCGGATGAGAGCGTCGGCAAAGCGGCGTGTGGCCAGCTCCTCCGGGGAGGCGGGCGGGAGGTCGGTTTTTTGGCCCCAGGTGGCGGAGGCCTTTTCCTCGGCGATGGCCGGCGCGCGCTGGGAATCCCAAAACTGATCCAGGGCCTCGTCCAGCTTGTCAGGCGGGTTGAGGTCGTGCTGAAACAGAAATTGAACGGCGCGTTCGCGCGCCTCGCGGCGTTGTCCCATGATGGGAAGATGCCCTGAAAAGCGGGGAGGCGCGAGGAAATTATCGCGCAGAGCGCCCCGCGGAGGGGGATTTTGACCGGATTTGCATCCTCCGGCGCGGTTTGCGGAGAAAATACCACGATTATCCACGATTATGCACGATTGAGCGCGATTGAGCCGCCTGTCGTATGTGGAGCGGCGTATCTTGGCACTACCACCATTGGATGGAACGATCCCCTCTCCCTGGCCCTCTCCCCGCTACGCGGGGCGAGGGTATTGGCAAATCGCGGGCTGGTGGTTGCAAGATGCGCCCAAGTGGAGGATGACTCCCGTAGCCGGACCGGCGACCCAGCCATTTTTTGCCATTTTTTGCATTTCGTCACAAAGAATATTTTTTTTACCTTTATTGACCTTCATTAACCTTCATTAACCTTCATTGACCTTCATTCACCTTTATTGGGATGGTCTGGAAAAGGCCGGCTTTAACGATAAAGTTGTCCGGCCTGTTTTCCCGCGATTCCCCGGCCGCCCGCCACCGGCCGGGCGATTTGGCTGTCTCTCTGATTCTCATTATGGACAGTGAACCACAATTGCTGGTAAAAGTCAATATTTAAGTGCAGATTTTAGCGGAAAAATGAGCACAAGGCGGGCAGCCGCAACCGAATCCTGAATTGCCCGCTGAAGGACGCGGATCACGCAGAAAGGGAGGGAAAACGAAAGCCGAAAGTGGAAAGCTGAAGATGCTTTACAATGCTGACGGCCAGCCAGACAATAAAATGCATGAAGATTCACCTGATCTCGCGCAAACACCTGCTGGCGCCGCTGTTGCTGGTCGCGGCGCTGGCGCCGGCGGCCCAAGCGCAAACGGACAAGACGGAAACCCAGGAGCAACGCGACGCCCGGATGGCGTGGTGGCGGGAGGCCAAGTTCGGGATGTTCATCCACTGGGGCGTCTATTCCGTTCCGGCCGGTTTCTACCACGACAAGCCGGTGCCCGGCATCGGGGAGTGGATTATGAACCGGGGGAAGATTCCCATGGCGGAATACCAGTTGTTCGCCAAGCAGTTCAACCCGGTGAAGTTCAACGCGGAGGAATGGGTCAAAATCGCCCAGGAGGCCGGGCAAAAGTACATCGTCATCACCAGCAAGCACCACGACGGGTTCGCGATGTTCGACTCCAAAGCCAGCGACTGGAACATCGTCAAGGCGACTCCGTTCGGGCGTGATCCGCTGAAGGAACTGGCCGCCGCGTGCCAGAAGGCGGGGATCAAGCTGGGATTTTATTACTCGCAGGCGCAGGACTGGAACAACGGCGGCTCGGCCAGCGGCGGCAAATGGGACCCGGCCCAGCAACACGACATGGATGATTATATTGACAAAGTGGCCGTGCCCCAAGTCAGGGAGATTCTCTCCAACTACGGCGATTTTCCCGCCGTGCTCTGGTGGGACACCTCGATTGACATGAACACGAACCGCGCCCGGAAGCTCTACGACACGGCGGAGGCGCTGCGGCCGGGAATCATCATGAACAACCGGCTGGGCGGCGGCTACAAGGGCGACACCGAAACGCCGGAGCAGACCATCCCCGCGCGGGGCTATCCGGGCCGCGACTGGGAAACGTGCATGACGATCAACGACACGTGGGGCTACAAGCGGGACGACACCAATTTCAAATCCACCGTCACGCTGATCCGCAATTTGTGCGACATCGCCAGCAAGGGGGGGAATTATCTGCTCAACGTCGGCCCGACCAGCGAGGGGCTGATTCCACAGCCTGAAGTGGACCGGCTCAAGGAAGTGGGCGCGTGGATGAAAGTCAACGGGGAGGCGATTTACGGGACCGGCCCGACGATCTTCGGCGCGGAGGCCGGAGCCTTCAGCGCGACGGAGAAGGACAGCCGGGGCAATGCCCGGTTCGTGGCGGCGTGGGACTGGCGTTGCACCACCAAGTCCGGGAAGCTCTACATCCATATCTTCAAGTGGCCGGCGGGACCGATGCAGATCCCCGGCGTCAAGGGGCAAATCACGCAGGCCCGGCTCCTGGCGGACCCGGCGCAACAGGCGCTGAAGTTCACCCAGACCGACCAGGGCGTGACCATCCAACTTCCGGAGAAAGCTCCCGACGCAATCGCGTCCGTGCTTTGTTTGACCGTCAAAGGCGAACTGGCCGCATCCTCACCAACAGCCCAGAAATGACCTTATGCAAAACAAAAGAAGAGTAAGCGTCGTTAGGGATACAGGTCCGAGAGGTTCCGATTGCCCTGATGCGGGCGGTTACTGAACCTGGGCTCCGTGAGGCTGGCGAGCTTTGCACCACTGATCAGGGAGCAAGTCTCGAACCTGGCTGCTGGTCATCGAGGGCAGGCGCTGCAGAACGTCGGTGAGGTATTCCTGCGGATTGATCCCGTAGCGGCGGCAGCTTTGGATGATGGTGTAAATGACGGCGCTACGCCAACCGGCATTCGGATGCCCGATAAAGAGCCAGCGGCGCTTTCCGACGGCCGAGGGCCTTACATCATTTTCGACCAAGTTGGAATCGATTTCAAACCGGCCATCGCGCAGATAACCGACCAAGGCCATATACTCGTTGAGGAGGTAGCGCACGGCTTTGCCCAGAGTGCTCTTGGGTAGGACGCGCGGATTGGCCCGGATCACTTCGGCCCGCCGCTTCATCGCCAACCAGATGGCGGGGGCTTTCTGGAGCCGGCCTTTGCGCCGCTGTTCGGGGCTGACGTCCTTGAGTTCTCGTTCTAATTGATAGAGTTGGCGCATCTGCCCGATGAACCACAGAGCTTCCGAGCACGATTCCAACAAGGCCTTATAGAACTTTCGACGTGCATGACTGACACATCCGATCCGCTTGAGCTTGGACCGTTGCTCCTTACGTAGCGCGTCGTAAAGCTCGTAGCCGTCAGTCTGCATGGTCCCGCGAAAACCGCGCAGTCGTTCCCGCGGCCCGTCCCGGCCCCGGCTTTGATGAAACTCCAGGAAGACGTATCCGCCCGGTGCGGAGTAAAACCAGAGGTAGCCTTGAGCCGCTTTGCCTTTGACCTCTGGATCGAGCACCTTCACCGGGGACTCGTCAATTTGCAGGTAATCGCCCGCCTTAAGCTCTTCCCAAATAAGCCAGTAAATCGCCAGGAGCAAATGCGCCACCTTCTCCACCCATTGCACCATTTGTTGGCGGGTGATGACCACACCAAAACGCTCCCGGAAAATCCGTTCCAAAGTGTAATAGGCCAGGTGGTCGTCAAAACGGCTGAGTAACAGGTGGACCGCCAGTCCCAGCCCCAGCTTGCTTTGTGGCAGCAGACGAGGCGGCAACGGAGCAATGGTTACTCCCTGGCAGCAGGGCTTTTGACAACCCCCATATTTGGGGCGGTCGATCTCGCGGATGATCAATTTGGCGGGAACGTAATCATACTCGGTCGTAACTTCCTGGCCGATGCGCGGCCTCTCCTGACCGCTGGTGGGACAGAGCTTATCCTCGGGCTCCAGAATGACTTGTTGCTTTTCCAGTTCCACCGGAGGCGAGTGGCGGCGAGGGCGTTCCTTGGCGCGCTGACGTTGGTCGGCTCGCTCTTGGGCCAGGGCTCCTTCGAGCACCTCCTGGCTCAGGGGTGCCGTGCGCTGGGTTTGCTCCTGAGCATCGCCCAGCAGTTGACGGAGCTGCTCTTCCTGTTCCTCGTTGAGCTTGTCGGCCTTGGCCCCGAAGAGCTCTCGTTTCAGATCGGCAATGATCGCCTGGGCTTCGGCCAGTTGCTGCGCCTTTTGCTCGAGTTCCTGCTGAGTCTCCGTCAGTTGCCTTTGGAGTTGAGCGGCATACTCCAGCAACCCGGCCGGATTATTGGCCAACTCCCGCAAAACTTCCTCGGGCGTCTTCACCCTTGGAGGACCTCCCGAAAACTCCGCCGCAACGGATAGAGATAAATGTCTTTGACCGGCACTTGCATAGAGGTGTGGCGATCCTGGCGCGTCCGCCCCGCCGTCACGCCCGCCCGCTGCCAGTTGGCCGCACGATACACCGTGCCCCGGAAACGTTCCCGTTCGACAAAGGTCTCCAGCAGCACCACCGGATGCCCATACTTGGCTTGCCAGTCCCGCGCGATCCGACCAACCACCTGGCCTAGGATCCAACTGCCTAAATGCCGCACCTTTACACCCGGCCAAATCAGAAAACGCGAGTTGTTGGCCACCCACGCCAGGTTCTTCTGCCGTGGCCCGGCCGACCAGCCGATAAACTGATCGCGGTCCTGACACTTCCAGGCCGCCGCCCCAAACACCAGACAAGCCAACGGGCGCCCCTCCCCATCCCGGACGACGTATTGCAAGTTCTCGCCAACGGCACCACCAAAACCCAGATAATGAAACCGGCGCAACGCCGCCCTCACCCAAGCCCGTTCGCCAGATTGCGTGCTGACTTCTTTCACGGTTAGCCCATCCAGTTGCGCCAGGTCACAGTCTATCCGGCCCTGATCCCACTCCGGTTCTCCTGCCTCTTGGCCAACGCAACGCATGCGATTGGTGGGAACTTGTCGGCGGGGTGGCAAGCCAATCAATCCCCGCTGCTCCAACTTCCCCAGCAACGTCCGCGCCGCCATGTCTTTCAACTGTCCTGCCCCGTTGCGCCAGTCCCAGCGCGTGGCCAACTCCCGGGACAAACGCCATCGGCTCCAGTGGGGATTTTCTCCCAGCCACTGGCGGATGCTTTGCAGGTCCACTCCACTCAACGCACGGCCCTGGATCATCAGGTTCTCGGCCACGCCCCCGAACTTAACGGAGCCAAAATCCGGAGTCCAGTCGAAAATGAAAAAATCTTTAGACCCGATGCCACTGCCGCCGGGAGGTGCCCTCAATGCCGTGCAGGAGCAGCGTCAACTCCTCTGGGCGCAAGCACTGGCTGCGGCCTTCGCCCACAGGAGCGGCAAATCGACCTCCCTCGAGCCGTTTTGTGTAAAGGATCAGTCCAGACCCGTCCCAAAAAAGAATTTTTAGCCGATTGCGTGCCCTGTTCAGGAAAACGAACAAAAAACCAGAAACAGGCTCCTGCTCCAGTGCTTCTTTGACCAATGTCGTCAGACCATTAAAGCTTTTGCGTCCATCAATAGGCGTGATGGCCAGAAAGATCCGCGTCGCTGGGGATAAGGTTAACATGGCCGTTGCAGTGCTTCGACCACCGAGCCGATCCACTCCGGCGTTGCCGCCGCGCTAAACCGCACGGCCCCGCCCGAGGACAAACTGACTTCCGCCGCCCAGTTCGAAAGGGCCAAGCCGCCAGCCAACTTTACCTCCCGGAACAGCGGGGCGGAGAGGGATGGTTTGGCCAACCTGGAATAACGCTTATCGTAAACCCAATAGTGCAGTCGGCTCTTCGCTAATCCGTGTTGCGCCGCAAAAGCGCCCAATCCCAGACCACTGCCTCGGTAACGCGAAATCCAGTCTCCAATCTCCTCAAGGGTATAATCTCGGTGTTCATTGGCTGCATGTTTCATCTCCCCACTCTACCGCGGCACCAGCCCCCGTGTATAGAACCCACCCCTCTTGTCGCTTACGTTACACCGGCCCCTCGCCGGCCGGCATTGCTCTAACCGGTGATCCTCTGAGCCACCTCGTGGTGGCTTTGCGCAAACTCGCAGGTAGCGTGCCGCCTTCCGGGGAAACTTGCGTCGCCGCCTTCCAGAAAAACAAGGGCACAGAGATACGCATCGGCCTCGTCCCGCCCGATGCCGAAACATCGTTGCCCAGCATAGACATCCGCGAGCACGTTACGAGCGAGTCCTACACAGGTTTCACGAAGAAGGGCATCCGCTTCTGCTGGGACAAACTTCCAGAGGTTCTCCGCTTGTTTGAGGTTCAACTGGCCGCGCTGCGCGTGGCCGCAACGGAGGATCCTACACTCTTTCCACAAGTTCAACCCAAGTCGGTCGAGACGGCAAAGACCGCCGACGGGCCCACGCAGGCGGCCTCGCCATTGGATGAAATGCTTGGCCCGTTGCCCGGCTTTCCGATGGGTTTCCAACCGACTGACGCAGTCATGGGGGAAGCCATCCACCTGCCTTCGGACAGCTTGGAATTGAAGGTGAACCGGCTCGGCCAATGGTTCGTCGCGTCAATGTCCGGTTTTGAACAAAAAGTCCAAAACGAAGTGGAGGGCAAATTTCTACTCTACGCCCAGCAACGGGGCCAGACCACTGTCGCGCTGCCGAAGGCGATGATCCACATCTTCAAAACGGTAACGGCCTACGAAAAGCATTGCCGCGAACTTCGCCAACGCATCGTTCGCACCCTCGAAACCAAATCCGGAAACCGCCAACTCGCCGACTTCCAAACCCGCCAACTCTTCGCCAAACACAGACTCCCTGCATCGTAACTCAACGTCCGCTTTCTGATCATTGATCCGTAAGGAACCTCGCGAAGCAAGGTCGTAAAGAAATGCAATTCCACTCCTGTCATCTATCCGCTGGGCACCGGGGCGATGAACTCTGGAAAACAGCTCAACTCGGTCCCGGATCCGTTTCCCTCCAGTTTCCTAACGTTTTCGATCCCGGCGGTGAACCTCAAAGCCCTCCTTGGTTCGCAGACCAAGTGCTTGCCGGAAGACAGGATGAATTTCCCATGGAAGATCGCCCCGCGCTGTCAAAAATCCAACATAGAAAAGAAACGCTGCGATCCCTCGTGCATCGGGCTGATAGGGAAACCCTTCAATTCTAACGGACACTGCGGGAAGGACGCGTCGCTTAATTGTATCAATCAATTCTGAAGTGCTATAATCTTCCCGCTGGTTGTGAAACGCGGTAATCACTTCGTGGATTTGCTGACACTGCGGTTTAAATTCTGCCACAGTGTCCATGATCCGACGCTCTCCGAAAGCCATCAACTTTGAGATCATATCCTCTAATGTGATCACTGGATGATGTTTCTCAATCGCAGATTTGGCTGCTTGCTTCGCAAGTTCGATCATCCAGCGAGGGCGATGACGCGAAAGCGTGGCCAAAGGAACGTGTGGAGGTCTCGTTGCCCCGTTTTTTCCCCACAGCATCGACGATTCAAAGACCAAGGAGATTAATCGCTCATCTCTCGTTGGCCGATTCTGTGGAAGGTTTGCCAAATATGTCAAATGCTTATTCCCCATTCGTTTCAAATATCCAGCAACACGTTCTGCGAGAAGGTGCCGCATTTCGGGCATCCCCCACTTTAAGTCGACAGCATACTGTTCCACATGGGAAAGCGCCTCGAATTCGAGTTTA
>JBEKAN010000086.1:0-12918 GCA_050015895.1 Verrucomicrobiota bacterium | reverse complement strand
GCGAGCTGGGTTCAGAACGTCGTGAGACAGTTCGGTCCTTATCCACTGTGGGCGCAGGAAACTTGAGGGGTTCATTCTCTAGTACGAGAGGACCGAGAATGACGCACTTCTGGTGTGGCAGTCGTCCCGTCAGGGGCGGCGCTGCGTAGCCATGTGCGGAAGAGATAAGCGCTGAAAGCATCTAAGTGCCAAGCTCCTCCCAAGATCATGTTTCCCTCCCGATTTATCGGGACTAAAGACCCCCGGAAGACCACCGGGTTGATAGGTTAGGCGTGCAAGCGGAGCAATCTGTTTAGCGGACTAATACTAATCGGTCGTGAGGCTTGATCGCTTTTTCCCCTCAAAAGGAAAAGCGATTTCAACTCGCGAGTTGTGACGGCTCCGAAATCTATGTGCAGTTTTCAGGGAACCCCCCGGATGATCCTCCGGGTTGCTCTTTGTGATTTTTTGGTGGCCATGAAGCTGTGGTCCGACCCGTTCCCATCCCGAACACGGCCGTCAAACGCAGCATTGCCGATGGTAGTGGTTGTATAGCTTCCGCGAGAGTAGGTTGCCGCCAGATCTTTCCATCCAGAGCCGAAACCCCGGTTTCGGCTCTTTTTCTTTGGTTGCCATGGGGGCCGCCTCCGCGCTATTGATGGAACCATGAGGCCCGAGATTTTTGCCATGCTTGGCGCCACGCTCCTGGCGCTGTCCGTTCCCGCCGCGGACGCCCCGAAAGCCGGCGCGCCCACTCCCGCCAGTCGCGCGGAGCGCACCTACCGCGACGCCCGCGCCCTGCGCGACGCCCAACCGACCAACACCGCGGTCGCCTGGCAGTTCGCCCGCGCCTGCTTCGATCAATGCGAGTTCTCCCAAAACAACGCCGACCGCGCGCGCGTGGCCAACGAAGGCATCCAAGCCTGCAGGCAGGCCCTTTCCAACGACCCCGCCCTGGCTCCCGCGCACTACTATCTGGCCATGGACCTGGGCCAATTGGCTCGCACCAAGCTGCTCGGGGCGCTGGCTTTGCTCGATGAGATGGAAAAGGAGTGGAAGACGGCCGCGGGGCTGGACGAAAATCTTGATTATGCCGGCCCGGACCGGAATCTCGGCCTGCTCTATCTCAACGCGCCGGACTGGCCGTTGAGCATCGGCAGCCGGGCCGACGCGCGCCAGCACCTTTTGCGCGCCGTCCAGCTGCATCCGGAATATCCCGAAAATCATCTCAACCTGATCGAGGCCTGGCTCAAGTGGAACCATTATGCCGACGCCGGGCCTGCGGCTGGGGCGCTGGCGCAAATTCTCCCGCAGGCGCGGATGAAATTCACCGGCCCCGCGTGGGATTCCAGTTGGGAGGATTGGAACAAACGCTGGGCCGCCATCCAAAAGCAATTGAGCGCGGGGCCGCCGGTTGCCGCCGCGCCGCACAATCGGAAATAGGCGGCCCGGAAATGCCTCCGCTCCGCTCCCGGTTGTCCACCTTGTCAACCACCTTTCTTCTGCGGCCCGAAACGGGTCCACCTTTTGGGTCAGCCTCCAGGCGGGTCGGTAACGATTCGGGCGAAATGTCCGTCTCCCAAAAAGGCCAGCACCTGCCCCACGACATCCGCGCGCCACATGATCAAGGTGTGGCTCCCATGAACGACCAGAAAATCAGCCATGCCATCCAGTTTCGCGCTTTGCACCGAAACGATTCCATCGCTTGCGCCGTGGAACACAAGGCAGTTCCAGGGGATTCCCGGACCGTCCGAGGCGATGACGCCCAGTTGGAATCGGGCCGGCCCCAACCGCGCCGGCAAGTCTGACGCGCTCGTGCCCATTTCACGTCCCGCCGGACCGAGAATGAGCCGGCCCAGCCAGTTCTTCCCCAAATGATCCGCCAGTTCGCTGCCGTGATTCGGAGGGGCCAGCATCACCACCCGGCCCAGATTGGTCACAACATGGCGGGCGAGATATTCCCGCACGATGATTCCCCCGAGCGAGTGGGTGACAAAATGGATTTTCCCCGGGGCGCCGGGATTTTGGGAAACGACGGCTTTGTGCAGGTATTCTTCGGCCAATTGCTCGACGTCGCCCCCGTGCGACGGATAGCGGAGGTTGGTGACCTGATAGCCGGCTCGTTCGAGGGCCAATTGGAGCCGTATCAGGCTCAGGGGGGTGCGCCCCAGGCCGTGGATCAGGATGACCCGGTCCCGCGGTGGGAGGACGGCGGGCGGTTTTTTTTGGACGGGCGGCGGCGACGCCGGCGCGGATTTCGAAATTACGAGGCAGAGGAGCGCGGTGATGAGAAGGGGGTTCATGACGTCAGGAGATCAAGTTTTGCAGTTGACGGTAATCCACTTTGCCCGTGCCCAGCTTGGGAATGTCCCGCGCAAATTTGATTTCGCGCGGCGCGTACAGGTTGCTCAGGCCGCTGGCTTTGATGGCGGCGCGAAGCTCGTCCAGGTTCAGCCGCGGGTCGTTGGCGACGGCGAACAGGGACTCGCCGCGGTCGGGGTCGGGACGGGCCATGACGGCAATCTGAAAGCGCAAGCCGTACTGCGGAAAGGCGCCGGCCAGGGCCTCCTCGGCTGCGGTGAGGCTCACCATTTCGCCGCTGACTTTGGCGAATCGCTTCAGACGCCCGAGAATGTGCAGAAAACCATCTCCGTCCACGCAGGCGATGTCCCCGGTGTCGTACCAGCCGCCGGCGGCGAGGAATTTTTCATTCGCTTCCCGGTTGAGATAGCCGCGCATGATGTTGGGGCCGCGCACCCACAGTCGTCCTCCCTCGGGGACGCCTTCCACCGGCTCGAATTTGTGGGCGATGCCGGGCAGGAATTCTCCCGCGGAGCCAAAGCGCGGGTGGATGGCGGTGTTGATCGTGACGCAAGGGCTGCATTCGGTGGCCCCGTAGGCCTCCAGAACGCGCGCGCCGAATTGGCGCGCCCAAGTGTTGGCCGTCGCCTCCTGCAACTTCTCCGCGGCCCCGAACAGCAGGCGCAGCGACCGGAAATCAAACGGGTTGGCCTTGCGCGCGTAGCCATTGAGGAAGGTGTTGGTCGCGAAGAAAATGGTGCAATCCAGGTCGTAAATCAGCGTTGGAATGACGCGGTAGTGCAGCGGGGATGGGTAAAGGAAAACATAACAGCCCCGAATCAAGGGCGCCAGCAGGCCGATCAGCCCAAAGCTGTGGAAAAGGGGCAGCGCGTTGAAAAGCCGGTCCGCGTCCGTCACGTCCACCACCGCCAGCAACTGGCGGACGTTGGAGAGCAGGTTCGTGTGGGTCAGTTCGACCCCTTTGGGCGCGCCTTCCGAGCCACTGGTGAATAGCACGACCGCGACGTCGCAAGTCGGCGCGGGAACCATGGACCGGGGCGCGAAGAAGACGCGCAGAAGGGACTCCATCTGGCGCCAGCCGGAGATTTTTGCGCGGACATCCTCCAGAAAGATGAACTCGATCCCCGCGTCCTTCATTGGCTGGACATTCAACTTCGCCCTTTCCAGAAATGTCCGGGAGGTGATGATTTGTTTGAGTCCGGCGAGTTGGGCGCAGGCGAGCATCGTGGCCACCCCGGTGGAAAAGTTGAGGATCGCCGGAATTTCCCCGGCCGCCCACAGGCTCAACAAGGTCGCGGGCATGGCCAGGGAAGTGGGCAGCATCACCCCGACTCGCGCGCTCCGGCCGCCGGGCCACTGGGGGCGCCACTGCCCGGCCAGCGCGTCGGCGCCCGCCAGCAACCGCCGGCGGGTCAGTTTCTTGTGGAGCGCGTCTTCCAGCGCGAGAGTGCCCGGAAACTGCCGCGCCGTCTCGATGATGGCGGCCAGGACATTCTTGGGCGTGCCATCCAGCTCGGTGTCGAATTGTTGTTGAACCATCGCCTCCCGCAGCCAGCGGGTGATTTTTTGCCGGGCGCGCGTGGTGCTCAGTCCCGGCTGGGGCGGTGGCGTGAGAATGTCGCTGAAATGGGCGGTGACCCGCGGGAAGAGTTTCTTGTGGTTTGGATTGGGGGAAAAGGGGAGGCGGTCCGCGCCGCGCAAGTAACAGGTGATGACTTTGGCCTTGGTTTTGAAGAGCAGAAAGCCGGTGCCGTCAAAGAGTTTCATCAGCGAGCCGGTGCGGGAGAGGCGGCCCTCGGGAAAGATCACCAGTTTGCCGCCCGACTGGAGGTGCTCCGCCATTCGTTTGACAGCATAGGGGGATTCGGTGTCCACCGGAAAGGTGAAGCGGTTGATCATGATGAGGCGGTGGACGAAGCTGACTTGCGCCGCCCGGGTCGAAGTGACGAAACGCCAGCGGGTGTCCAGGCAGCAGGCCAGAAAAAGCCAGTCAAACCAGGAGACGTGGTTCGGCAGGAGCATCACCGGGCCGGCGGTTTCCAGGGCGGCGGTGTTGATGGCGCGAAAGCCAAAGAACAGCCGCAGGAGGAGGCGAACGAGGAGTTTCATGGTCTGGACGATTGGATTCGATCACGGCCAATTTTGTTTCTTTGCCGCGCGGCTTCCAGGGCGAGCCACCCGCCCAGCCCGACAACCACGGCGACGGAAAACCGGGCCAGCCAGCGGTCCGGCGGCATTCGCCCGCGATCCGGCAATTCCAACGCGGCGGCCAGCATCGCCCCCTGGCCGGGAAACGGGGCCGAGCATGCGACACGGCCCGTCCCGTCCACAAATTCCGAGACGCCCGAACTGGCCACCCGGAAGACCGGGACGCGATACTCGGCGGCGCGCATGGGCGGGATTCGCGAATGCAAAAGATGCTGCGCGGCGCCCCAGTCGGCGCTGTCCATGGTGGGGTTGATCAGGGCCTGCGCCCCCTGGCGGACCAACTTGTCGGTGACACGGCTGTAGCTGGTGTCGTAACAGGTCGCCAGGCCGATCTTTCCCCAGGGCGAGTCCCAGAGTTGTTGTTGACGCGCCGGCAGTCCGTCTTTCATGAACTGCACCGGCGCGCATTTGGCCTGCCGGAAGGCGATCTCGCCGTTCGTGTCCACCACAAACGCCGTGTTGTAATAATCCGACGGCGGGACTGGTTCCTCGCCGCCCACCACCAGGTATTTCCGGTGCGCGCGGCACCAGCCCTTGATCGGATCCGGGATCGGCCCCAAAAATGAGTATTCGCTGAGAACGAAGATGTCGGTGTCCGGGAATTTTTCCATGGCCCCATCCAGCGCCAGCCGAATCTCAAGGGGGCTAAAGGACTCCAACTGAACACCGGCGACCCGCAAAGTCTTCCCCGCCGCGGCGCGGGGAGTCGGAATGAACGCCGGATAAAGCGCCGCCGCCGTCAGCAGCGCGAGGCCGATTTTAAGCGGACGCCCCCGCAGATTGGCCACCCCCACGACCGCCATGAGCAAAAATCCGATGCCATAGACGCCGTAGGAGGAGAGATAATGCAGCGCGCCTGAATTGGCGAATGCCATGCCCGGACTGAGCCACGAGAATCGAAGATAGTAGAGTTCGCCGCGGAAAAATTCAAAGCCGGTCCAAAGGAACGGTGCCAGGCACGCCCACGCCACCGGCCCGAAACGGTAGTAACACGCGCGGCCCAACACCAAAAACAATCCGAGCCAGAACGGCAGGATGTACCAAAGCGCGACAGCCGCAATTCCGAAAATGTTGTAAAAGAAAAGCAGGTGGGGGGTATAGACCGCCAAGCCGATGACCAGCCCGGTATAATATGCCCGCCGGGGGGTGCCAAGGCGCGCCAGCGGGAACAGGCACGCCAGGAATCCCACCATCAGGAACGCGCAACTGTCCAACGCGCAGGCGAGATTGAAGCAGACCACCGCTCCCAGCGCATAAAGGCACGCCATCGGAAGGCCAAGCGGTTTGGGTGTCGGGGGCGGGTTCATGGTTTGGCGGGGATTTTCAGCCACAGGACGACGATGGAGACGAACAGGGCCAGGGCGGCCAGAAGCTCGGAGGGATTGAATCCAAATTTCACCTGGAAAAACGCCAGCAGGCTGCCGCACAGCATGGCGAGGTTCTCAAACCCGTTCTGGGTGGCGATGGTCTTGCCCAGCTTGTCCTTGTGGGACTCGGCCTGCAGCGCGGCGTTGAGGGGGACCAAAAACAGGCCCGCGACCAGGCCGGTGAAAATAAGTAATGGTGTTGACAGAGCTTGGGGGTGGTCCAGTCCGCGCGGAAGGAGCCAGCCGATGCCGGCGAGGGCGGCGATGGCCGCGGCCAGCAACCAGCCGCAACGGCGGGTGGCGCGCAGCTCGCCGACCGGAAAAAGTTGTCCCGCCAAAACACTCCCCCCCATGACGCCGATTCCCAGCCACAGGCCGAGCAGGTTGATTTGCGTCATCGTGGTCAGATGGAGCACCTGCTGGCCCCAGGGCTGGAAATTCATTTTCAAGATCGCCCCGCAGATCCAGAACAGCGCCGTGCCCGTCAGAATCCGCGCCAGGCGTCTTTGGGAGAAAAGATCGCGCACATTTTCCAGGAAGCCGCTGAGGCTGTGACGAAAACGCACTTCCGGGTAGGACGGCGTCCGGGACATCAGAAGGTTGAGCGCCAGGGAAAGCGCGTAGATGCCTGCCGCGATGGCGTGGGCTGCGGGCAGGGGAAGTTGGTCGTACGCCAGTCCGCCGCACACAAAGCCGACCAGAATGCCAATCAGCGTGAGGAATTCCATCGCGCCATTGGCTTTGACCAGCCGTTCGGCGGGGAGGATTTCCGGCAGGATCCCATACTTGGCCGGCGAATAGACGCAGCACCCGACGCCAATCGTCAGATATCCGATGGCCGGCCACGCCGAGCCGGCCGCGAGGCCGGGGGCCGTCAGCCCCGCGCCGATGAGTTTGATCAAATTGCCGCCCAGCAGCCAGCGGCTCTTGGCGAAGCGGTCGTTGAGATAGCCCGCCACCGGCGCCAGCAGCACGTAGGGAACAAACAAAAGGCTCGTGTAGCAGATGTTGGCCAGGCTTTGGGATTGCGCGCTGATCTTCCCGTTCTGGAACCCGGTCAGGATCGGGCCGAGGATCAGGGCGAGGATGAAGTTGTCCCCGAACGCGCTCCAGAATTGGCCGGCCAGGAGCAGGGGATAGTTGCGCGCGCGGTTCATGGCGTGGCGGCCAGGCTCTGCTCCAATCGCGCCAGGTTGGCGTCGAGGTGGGACAGGTCGGCCAGAAGACGCTTGGTGCGGTCAACGGGCAGCGCGCCCCAGACTTCCTCCGCCAGCCGATAATAGTCGGGCAGAATCTGGGCCAGCAGGTCGGAGCCGGCCGGGGTCAGAATCACCCGGTAGGACCGGCGGTCGCCGGGGCTGGAATGGCGTTGCAGCAGGCCGCGTTTCTCCAGCCGGTCAATCAGCCCGGTCACGTTGGAACGGTGCATGACGAGCTGGCGGCTGATCCGCACCTGGCTCAGGCCCTCCGGCTGGTCCAGCAGCAGGTTCAGGACGTTGAACTGGCTGGGGCTGAGGTCCCACCGGCCAAAGAAGGCGCGGCTGGCGTTCCACAGGTTCTCCGCCGTGCGCAACAGGTGCATCAGCGCCGGGTAGCGCGGCCCGGGGGACTCGGACTTCACCTTCATGGGGAATGTTTACCACATCATTGTCTATATGTCAACAGATTCCGCTTCCAGATTTCCTCTCCCAATCCTAATCCTGATCCCGGCCTGGTGTCCCTTTCGTGACGCTCTGGGGTTGCCGGGATGCCCTGTCGGCGGAATAATTCTTCATTTCGTATCATTATGAGATTGACATTCCTTCGCAAGTGTGATTCACTTCCCACAGTGCGGGAAAAACCGCCGGCCCCTGGCGCCGGACAAACAAGAAAATTGGAGGACACAATGAGAAATGGCAAAATTGCAAAACTCCCGGGCGACCTCAGAGATGAGCTCAACCTGCGGATGGAAAATGGCGAGGATGGCGCGACACTTCTAACGTGGCTCAACGGCCTTCCCGAAGTTCAGGAGACGCTCCATGCCGGCTTCGACGGCGTCCCGATCAGCAGGCAAAACCTCTGCCAGTGGCGTCACGGCGGCTTCCGCGAGTGGCAAATCCAGCAGGATTTCATCAACCACGCCTTTCAACTCTCCGAGAACGCCAGGGACATGGAGGAGATAGTGGATACATCCTCCCTTCCAGGCGATCTGGTCCTCGCTCTGGCCTCCCGCTATGCCGCCCTCCTCAACACTTGGGATGGCGAGCCTGACCCCAAATTCGAGAAGAAGCTCCGCCCCCTGCGCGCCATGGCCCGGGACATCGCCTTGATTGAGAGGACCATGCAGCGTGCCCGCCATCAGAAAACTGAGCACCATCAACAACTGGAGACCGAAAGCCGGGCTGGCGTCGCCGAGGTCAAACAAGAGGCGCTGGCCCCGTTCTGGGGCATGCTTCACCGAAACACCCTCACCCGACTTTTTGCCGGCGAAAACAAGGGTAAGAATGCTGACAAGGCCAAAAGGTCGGAGCAGGCCCGGAAGGTTGCCAGCCTCATCACCGCCATCATGTATGACCTGCCCGTGCCCAAAAAGCCCCAAGAGAAACCCACGCCTTCCGTGGCTGCGTCCGAAGAGAAGCCCCTGCCTTCCGAGGCTTCCCTGGCCGCCGTGGTCGAGGCGAAGCCGGAAGCCGAACCTGAGCCTCCCCGTCAAACCCGGTCAAAGCCAGTCAAACCCAGTCAGACCCTTGACAAATGATCGGAAACTGATAATACTTCTTTAGTTTCCAGCGTATATCGCTGGCCGCTTGCAAACACGACGCAATGCAAAATCTCCGCCGGCCCCCGACGCCGGCGACGCCGCCCGCCGCCGGATCGTCTCCGGTGCCCGCCGCCATTTCTTCGCCAACGGCTTCCGCCACGTCACCATGGACGACCTGGCGGACCAACTGGGCATGAGCAAAAAGACCCTCTACGCCCATTTCCCCAGCAAAAACGACCTCCTCAAATCCGTGCTGGCGGACAAATTCGACGAGGTGGACGCGGACCTGGCCCCCATCGCCCGCGCCTCCTCCACCGATTTCCCCGCCGCGCTGCGCGAGTTGCTGGCCCACGTGCAACACCACACCGACGAAATCCAGCCCCACTTCATCCGCGATGTTCGCCGAGGGGCGCCTGAGTTGTTCCAATTGGTCCAGGAGCGCCGCCGCGGCGTCATCCAACGCCATTTCGGACGCCTCTTCGCCGAGGGCCGCAAGGCGGGTGTCATCCGCAAAGACATCTCCACCCGGCTCCTCATCGAAATCCTGCTCGGCGCGGTCCAGGCCGTCATCAATCCGCCCAAGATGGCCGAGTTGGGTCTGACTCCCAAAACCGGCTTTGCCAACATCATCAAAGTGGTCCTCCACGGCGTGATCACCGACAAACAAACCTCACATTTATGATTGACTCAAACCTGACCTCCCGCCCAAACCTCGTCGCTCTGGCCCTCCTCTGCCTGCTGGCCGGTTGCGGCCCTCCCCCTTCCCGCGCCGTCCAGGGCTACGTGGAGGGGGAGTTTGTCTATGTCTCCTCCCCGCGGGAAGGCGCGCTCGCCGCGCTCCCCGTCCAGCGCGGCGTCCAAGTCCGCGCCGGCGATCCCCTTTTCACGCTGGAGGACACCCCGGAGAAGGCCGCGCGCGATCAGGCCGCCGGACAACTGGCCCAGGCCCGCGCCAATCTGGAGGACGCGAAAAAAGGCAGGCGCCCGACTGAAATCGCCTCCCTTCAGGCCCAGCTCGACGAGGCCCGGGCCGCTCTGGCGCTGGCCGGGAAGGATCTCGCCCGCCAGGAGAAACTCGCCGCCATCCCCGGCGGCGGCGCCGCGCAGGACCTCGACCGCGCCCGCTCCACCCAGGACCAGGACAGCCAGCGCGTCGCCCAATTGGACGCCGATTTGAAAACCGCCCAACTCGGTTCCCGCGACGATCAAATCGCCGCCGCCCAAGCCGCCGTCCAGTCGCTCGAGGCCGCCTTGAAACGCGCCGAGTGGGACCTGTCCCAAAAAAGTCAGAGCGCGCCCCGCGCCGGTCTTGTGTTTGACACCATCTATCGCCCGGGCGAATGGGTCGCGGCCGGACGGCCCGTCGTCGCGCTGCTGCCGCCGGAGAACGTGAAAGTCCGCGCCTTTGTGCCGGAGACCCGCGTCGGCGCGATCCACCCCGGCGATCCCGTGCGGGTCACCGTGGACGGCGTCGCCGGCGGCCTGGCCGGCAAAGTCAGCTTCGTCTCGCCCCAGGCCGAATACACCCCGCCCGTCATCTACAGCGAGGAAAGCCGCGGCAAACTCGTCTTCATGGTGGAGACGGTCTTTGACGCCGCCACAGCCGCCACCCTCCATCCGGGCCAGCCGGTGGACGTGCAATTCGGCCCCTGACCATGTGCGACGAATTCTCCATTGATGTGCGCGGTATGACCAAGCGGTTCGGCCGCCTGACCGCCGTGGATCATGTGGACCTGCAAGTGCGGGCCGGCGAGATTTGCGGCTTTCTCGGCCCCAACGGCAGCGGCAAGACGACCTTCATCCGCATGTTGTGCGGTTTGCTGCGCCCGACCGAGGGCCGGGGCGTCTGTCTCGGCCACGACGTCAACACCGAAAGCGAGGCCATCAAGCGCCAGGTCGGCTACATGACCCAGCGTTTCAGCTTTTACGAGGACCTGACCATCGAGGAGAACCTGGATTTCGTCTCGCGCATGTATGCGGTCAGGGATCGCCGCCGGGCCGTGCGCGAGAGCGTCGCGGGCCTGGGCCTGGAGGAACGGAAAACCCAGCTCGCCGGCCAGCTTTCCGGCGGCTGGAAACAGCGCCTGGCCCTGGCCGCCTGCATGATCCACCAACCGAAACTTCTTTTGCTCGACGAGCCGACCGCCGGCGTGGACCCCAAGGCCCGCCGCGATTTCTGGGAGCTGATCCACCAACTGGCCTCCCGCGGCCTCACGTTCCTCATCGCCACCCACTACATGGACGAAGCCGAGCGGTGCCATCGCCTGGCCTACATCTCCGGAGGCAAACTCCTTGCCCACGGCACCGGCGCCGAGATCATCGCGCTGTCCCGCCTGGTCACCTGGTCGGTCGCCGGCCCGGATTTGCCGGTCCTGGCCGCCCAACTCCGCCAGCGCCCCGGCGTGGAACAGGCCGCCGCCTTTGGCGCGCTGCTCCACGTCAGCGGCGACGACCCCGCCGCTCTCCAGCAAGCCATCGCGCCCTTCCGCGCCCCGCCTTATGAATGGAGTCAAGTCGAACCCGGCCTGGAGGATGTCTTCATTCACCTGATGGACCAGTCCCCGGCCAACACCAAGTCATGAACACCCGCCACCATTTCTCCTGGGCCCGTTTCTGGGCGATGATCGTCAAGGAGTTCATCCAGATGCGCCGGGACCGTCTGACTTTTGGCATGATGGTGGGCGTTCCCTGCATGCAGTTGATTCTCTTCGGCTTTGCCATCAACTCGGACCCCAAGCACCTCCCCGCCGCGCTGCTCGCGGCCGACGACGGCCCCATGCAACGCACCATGCTCAACGCCATCAAGAACAGCACCTACTTCGATTTCGTGCGCCAGGTCAAAACCGAGGCCGAGGGCCGCGAACTCCTCGCCCGCGGGGAGGTCCAGTTCGTCGTCAACATCCCGGAAAATTTCAACCGCGACACCCTGCGCGGCGCCCGCCCGGCCATTCTCATTGAGGCCGACGCGACCGATCCCGCCGCCACCGGCAACGCCCTCGGCTCCCTCCCTGCTTTTCTTGACACCGCCCTGCAAAACGATCTCAAAGGCCCGCTTTCCTACCTCGCGCCCTCCCCCGGCCCGGTCGAACTGCGCGTCCATGCCCTCTACAACCCGGAGGCCGTCACCCAACTGAACATCGTCCCCGGCCTGCTCGGCGTCGTCCTGACCATGACGATGGTAATGATCACCGCCCTGGCCATCACCCGCGAACGCGAGTCCGGCACGATGGAGAATCTGCTCTCCATGCCCACCCGGCCTTTCGAGGTGATGATTGGGAAAATCATCCCTTACATTCTGGTGGGCTACATTCAAATCGGGCTGCTGCTCCTGGCGGCCCGTTTTATTTTCCATGTGCCGATGGTGGGGAGCCTCTTCCTGCTCTTGGCGGTGGCGCTCATTTTCATCGCCGCCAATCTCTCCATGGGCATCACTTTTTCCACTCTCGCCCAAAACCAGCGCCAGGCCATGCAAATGGGGGTGTTCTTCTTCCTGCCCTCCATGCTCCTCTCCGGCTTCATGTTTCCCTTTCGCGGCATGCCGCACTGGGCGCAGTCCGTCGGCGAAATCCTGCCCCTGACCCATTTTCTGCGTGTCGTCCGCGGCATCCTTCTCAAAGGCAATGGCTGGGCCGACATCGCCCCGCATCTCTGGCCAATCGCCCTGTTCACCGCCGTCGTCCTGGCCATCGCCGCCAAACGCTACCACCAAACCCTCGATTGATCCTGATCTTATGAAAACCCCGCTCCTTCTCCGCGCCTGCCCCGTGCTGCTTCTGGCCGCCTCCTGCGCCGTCGGCCCCGATTACAAGGCCCCGGTCGCGGCCCAACTGGCGCCCGCCGAATGGCGCTGGAAGGTGGCCGAACCCAGGGACTCCCTGCCCAAGGGCCCCTGGTGGAATGTCTTCCACGATCCCATTCTCTCCGATCTCGAATCCAACGCCCTGGCTGGCAATCAGGACCTTCGCGCCGCCGTCGCCCGCGTGGACCAGGCCCGCGCCGCCGCCCGCCTGACCCGCGGCCAGTTTTTCCCCGAACTTTCCCTCGATCCCGCTTTCGACCGCCAGCGCGTCTCCGGCAACGAGCCGCTGCCCTTCCCTGTCAAGCTAAGGCCAGTTTGGCTGGACACCTACGCCGTCCCCCTGGATCTCAGCTATGAAGTGGACCTTTGGGGCCGTGTGCGCCGCTCCTTCGAGTCCGCGCGCGCCCAGGCCGGGGCCTCCGCCGCCGACTGCCAGAACGTCCTCCTCACCCTCACCGCCGACGTCGCTGTCAATTATTTTCTGATCCGATCCCTCGACGCGG
>JBEKAN010000085.1:0-12958 GCA_050015895.1 Verrucomicrobiota bacterium | reverse complement strand
TTTCTCGCTGATCTGCAACGCGGGCTTGCCGTGGATGACCACAAAACCGGATTCCCTCTCCACGCCGAGGGCCTGGATGCCGGGAAGGTCCAGTTCGTTGGTTTTGAGGTCCACCGGCCTTTCCCAAGTGACGCCCAGGACGAAGAGGCCATGCACCGCGTTTTGCAGTTCCACGCGCCATTCGTCGTTGCTTTGGTCGCGCCGCCGCAGGTTGGGGCATTGGAACTCAACATTCGTGCAGGTGGCCGGAATCTTGAGGCGGAATTCCTTGACCGGCGCGTTTTGAATGTCGTAGCGCAGGATGGCCGACCCGTTGACCAGCGTGTCGGAAATCGAAATGATCTGGGCCGCCTCCACCCGCACCCAGGAATCAATTTTCTCCAGCGTCACGGTCAGTTTCCAATCCGGCAGCGGACCGGGGGTCGCGCTGAGGAATTTGTAGGCCAGCACCCCGGCGGCGCTGTTGGCGCCGGTCCCAAGGTTCGCGGCGGGGATTTCGGTCAGGCCGTCGAAGGCCCCCGTTTTCGCAAGCACGCCCGCCTCGGGGACGACGGAGATGTAGCCCGACAATTTCTGGGTGTTCAAGGGATGGACGCCGGGCACGTCGAGGCTGGAGGGCAGTTCCTGGTGTGGCCGCGTCAGTTCCAGGCGCAGCGAATAGTCGCCCATCACCCGGTCCTTGAACGATACATCCAGCATCTGGCTCGACCCCGCCTCGCGCGGCTGCCATTGCAGGATGTTGAAGCCGGTCACCGAATCCAGCGTGTAGCCGGCGGGCAGGGCGATTTGCAGGGCGAACACGCCCGCCTTCTTGATCGTGTAATCCACCACCGCGGACAGCGCCGTCTGCTCGGTGCTGATTCGCGCGTTATTGTGGACCGTGGCCTCGATCTGGGGCTGGATGGTTTCGGCTTTGAGGGCGAGGGTGAAAGCCGGGTTGAGAAATCGCCAGACGCTGAATAGGTTCTGGGCGTTGTCCCAGTGCGGGAATTCGCCCGAGTCCACCCGCTGCAATTCGGCCGAGTGATCCACGCTCAGGCTCAATTCCTCGCTGCCCCGCACGGCCACCAGGCCCGTTTCGCGCTTGACCCCGAGCGCGTGCGATACCTCCAGCGGTACGGTGGCGGGGAACGACTCCACAATCCGCTCCGTCTCCACCGTCAGCTTGTAATCGGGCGCCACGTCCTTGAGCAGGTCCACCACCAGCACATCGCGGTTGGGGTTGTTCCCCGCTCCCGGCTCCTCCAATTGCCACGTCCGGATGAAGTCGCCGCTCACGCGCATGAGACGATGCCCGGCGGGCAGTTGCACCCGCGCCTGCCGCAGTTCGCCCTGGCTGATCTGGTAGTCCAGCGTTGTGCGCTCCCCCATCACCCCGTTGCCCAGCGTCGCCAGCGTGTTGTTCTCCACAAAGATCGTCGCCGCCACTTCCGCCGCGCGCTTGATCCGCGGCGTCCACCGCACTTCCACCCGGTCCACCGAGCCGATGGTCGCCTCAATCCGCGTTTCCTGGTTGGTCGTCGTCCGCTGGAATGCCACCGCCGTGGGGAATTCCACGTCCGCGTCCGGCTCGGCGATGCTCGCGCTCAACTGGCTGGACAGCGCGGGGGGAATGCCGAAGTTCAACTGCCGCTTGCTCACATCCCCGCCGAGCTTGACCACGAATTTCAAGCTCACCGAGGCGTCGCCCGGATTGGGCAGATATAGGGCCAGTCGCCCCGCCTCGCGCAACAATTTGACCTCGCCCGTCTTTACCGAGAAATCCTCCACCGCCACTTCGTCGCCGAAGAGGGGCAGCGTTTGATTGGTGGTGGAGGAAGTCAGCAGGAGCGTCCCTTCAAACTGGCCCACGTGTTCGGTGATCGCGCCCGTGTAGGAGGCGCTCGTGATGGTCGCGCCCGGGAGGCCGGGATGCGTGGGGGCCGGAATCATGATCATCGGTCGCGAATTTGCCACGCCGCCGCCATCCTGCGCCTGGGCGGAGCCGGCCAGGAGCAGGAGCAAGACGATGGACACCGCCACCGGCGGGGGAAGATTGGGCGGCGGAAGGTTGACGGCGGGCGCGGACACGGGAGCCAGCGATTTGCGCGGCCAGAATCTTCGCAGCAAGGCCACCAAGATGGCAAGGGCCAGAATGGGCGTGGCGATAATCAAAGTTATGTCCAGCGCGCGGACAGAAATTAGGAACGCTCCCGCCGCTCCCAGGGCCAGGGCCGCGCCCAGCGTGATCAGCAGACTGCGCCGACGATGCAGCCACTGCCACCAAACTACCAGCAGGCCGAGGACAAACGCGGCCAGTTGCAACCCCAGGCGCATGGCAGAAAATACGCGGGCGCTCATGACTGACATCTTGACGCCCAGCGGTTCCCCGCCGGTGTTCAGTACTTTGGTGAAAGTGACGGCGTTGCCCTCGCGCGGAATGACAATGTGAATGGAGCGAAGACCCGCCGCGGTGGGATTCGCGGACACAGGCCCTCCTGCCAACGCCCCAGAGTAATTCGCACCCGCTCCATAATTGAATCCCGACTGAGCAGCCGCCGAAGGCTGTGCCATTGGTTGGGTTGCGACTTGGGCTTGGATGTCGAAAGCGCCGTTATTCATGAAGCCGCCGCCGCCTGCACCACCCGCGCCGCCACCACCGCCGCGAGATCCCCGACCGCCCACAACGGCGCCACCGCCCCGACCGCCTCCGGCAGGATTTGCGCCCATCTCCATATTTTGGAGCCTGTCTCGATCTGCCAACGCAATACCATGTATCGGCGACTCCATTGCATTTCCGAAGTGAGGGGAAGCCGATGCCTCCCGCTCCTGAGCTTCAGCAAATTGGATGCTGGACATTTGCTCCATTCTGCCGCTGCCGAACAAAACGGTCCTGCCCTTGTCGGTCCAAGGCGAGAATGCAAGGATTGCGTTGGGATCGTTCGGATTCTTACCCTGACCAACAAAAATGTAATTCTGCCCGGTTTCCGGATCCAAAGGCAACTCGCCCGAGGCGGTCCTTCCCATATATGGCTGGATATCACTCATGCTGGCAGGAACCCGCCCGTGTTCCAGAGCAAATTGCTGAATGGAAGAATCTATCAGCCGGAGATTATTCATGGACACATTCAGCGCGGAAGATGTCCTGGCCCTGACAAAATTCGGAACCATCATGCTGCCCAAAAGAGCCAAGATTGCCAGAACGGCCAAGACCTGAATCACCCTGACGCCCCATCCGGCCCGGAGCAGAGCCAAAACAAAAGCCATCACAATTATCGCCATGCACGACCAAAGGACAGCCATGCCGTGCTCTGCAAAGGCGTTCGAGTAAAAGGCGGTGAAGCCGCCCAGGGCGTCGCGCAGACCATAAGTGGCGCCGCGCGCCACCGTCATGCTGCCCCCAAAACCGGAAAGATGCACCTCAGGCGGAACGTACAGTTCCCACTCCGCGAAGGTGTTGGGCAGGTCGGTCTGCGGAGCTTGCAACGCGACACTGGTGGGCAGCCAGCGCGATTTCATCGGCCCGCCCTCCTGCGCGTAAAAAATGTCCACGGCGAAGGCCTGGTCGCGGTCCGCGTGTTCCGGCAGCGGCACCAGGTACCAATCCTTGTCCCGCTCCGCTTTGGAGCTTTGGCCGTCCACGTTGCACCCCCAGAAATTGGTGACGCCGGGCGGCAGCAGGAATCGCTGAAATTGTTTCCCGTTGTTCTTCACCATGAACGAGGCCTGGGTGAGCATTTCCCCGGCGGGCGTGAGCACCGAGGTCAGTTGCGTGTGGTCGGCCACCGCGTCCAGCACCGCCGCCTCCTTCTGCCGGATGGCCGTCAATTGGAGCGCGTAGTCGTGGCCCGTGTAATGATACGCCAGCTTCACAGGCCGCGTGATCAGGGCGCGGTCGCTCTCGGCCAGTTCCGTCGGGTCAATCACCCGCAAAGGCTCCGCCGCCGCTCCGGGCCGCACTTCCAGGCTCGCGGCGGTGGTCACGGCCACCGAGCCGGTCTCGTGCTCGGCCTCGGGCGCGTGCAGCCCGGCGGCGTTGAGCGTCGAGTTGGTCGCGCCAAATTGATAATCGTAGGTCACCACCAGCGTGTAGCCGTCCCACGCCTTTTCCTGCAGGTGTATCGTCCACGCGTCCCCATCCTGCTCCCGGCTGCGGATGTTCATGCCGGTGAACTCCACATTCTTCCAGTGCGCAGGCACTTTGACGTGAAATTCCTGCACCCCCTGGTTCACCAAATCATATCGCACCGTCGCGCTCCCCCCCACCACCCCGTCGCCAATCGTGATCAGATTGAAAATGTCCGCGCCGATGCGGGCCGGCAGCCGCTCGGTCGAGAGCGTCAAATTCCAGTCCGCCGTGGCGGCGGTGAAGGCCAGCAGTTCGTCGGTGCGTCCGGGAAGCTGGGCGACGGGAATCTCCCGCAGGCCGGTCATCTCCGAGGTCTTCACGCGCAATCCCGGCGCGGCGGCGGCGCCCACTTGGGCGGTTTGGTGCGCCGCCCCGGCGGCGCGCAACGGCGCGATGGTGATCTGCGCGGGAAAGGTCTTGAGCGCCTGTTCCAATTGCACCTCCAGATTGCGCCCGTCCAGCGCGCGGCTGGCGAAACTGACCCGCAATTTGCCCTCGCTCGCCTTCCAGTCCTCCACTCCATCCCCTTTGACTCCGGCCACCACAAAGTTGGTCTGCGGCGTCAATTCCAGCGAGTAGATCCCGGCCTTTTCCACCTTCAAGGCCACCGCGTGGACCACGATCAGCCGGCTCTCCTCCAGATGCGCGGTGACCCGGTCGGCCACAGTCAGAACCGGCTCCACGCTTTTGACGCCGGCCGTGAGCGAAAACGGGCGCGCAGAAAAGAGGAACGCCGCCAGCGCGTCCCCGCTGGCGTTGACGCGCCGCAGCCCGGCGGCTTCCCCGATCTCCACCACCGTGTCCGTGGCCGATAGCGTGAGGGACCCGGATTCGCGCTCGACCTCCAGCGGTTGCGGCGCGGTGATCTGGACCGACGACGGCAGGGTCTCGACGGGCTGCTCGGTAAATATCGTCAGGTCGTAGTTCTTTTCCACCGGCTTGATGAATTCGATGTCCAGGACTTGCCGCCCGCCGTCCGTCTCTATTTTCCAATCTCGGATCTGCTCCCCTTGCTTGCCGGTCAGCGCCTGGCCGGCGGGCAGCGCCACCCGCAGCCGCGGAACGCTCGCCTGCAGCATTTCGTAGTGCAGCGCCGTGGTCAGCTTGATGACCGCCGGGGTGACTTGCGCCGTCGCGCTGGTGTCCACCGCGATCAGCGCCTTGTGGGTCACTTCCGCCGCTTTGCTTTGCCAGCGCAGGGATACCTGCCGTCCGGCGCCCAGGAAACCTTCCACCTGCGACGCCGCTTTGTCGCTGTCCAACGCCGTCCCGCTGAGCAGTTGCATCTCCACCCCCTCCCCGGCGGCTTGGGCGCGGATCGAGGCGATGGCCGAGGGCGGCCCTTGGAAATCAATTTGGTTCCACGGCTCGGCCCGGGTGATCTTGGCGATGACTTCCAATGTGAGATGGTGCGTCCCGGGGGCGTCGGCCCATAGGGAGTACGCGTTGCCGGAGCGCGTCACTCGCATGCCGGCGGGCAGGGCTTTGGCGGCCACGGCGACATCGCCTTCAAACAACGGGACCGAAACCTCGTTGGTGGTGAAGGACTCGGCCTCCAGGTCGGCCGTGAACCGCGCTTCGTTTTCGCTCACGCGGCCGTCATAGCGGATTTCGCGGATGACCAGGTTGGTGAAGCCGGACGCCGGTTTGGCGGCGCTCAGGGCGGCCAGTTTTGGCGGGCTGGTCCCTTTGGAACTGATTTGCAAACCGTTGAGCACCGCCACCCCGTTCGGCCCCGGCGCCACTTCGATGACCATCGGCGCTCCCGCCCTCGCTTCCACATCGCGGAAGACCACGTATTGCTGCCCCTCCTGCCACGGCATGTTGGCCTTCCATCCGGCCGAACTCAGAGTCGTCAGCGGCCCGTAATTGGTCCGCGCCCCGAGGATTCGGAAGACGCTGTTCTGCTCCCCGGACGCGTCCGGGTCGGCGTGGCCGTACAGATAGACATTGTAACGGCCCGCTGGCAGACGGGAAATGGTGACGACGATGTTGCTGCCGTTGGGGGCGAAGACGTAGGAATCGTACATCGCATCCCCGGTGGAGTTGCCCCAGACGCCGGGGGCGTTGGTCAACTCCACCAGCGCCTCCGTCGGCCCGCCGTCCGCGAGTTTGATCCCCTCCATCCGCCCCGCAAAGACCATCGGCGTGCCGGGCGTGTACTTGGGGTCGTAGAGCCGGAAGAGGTTCCACACATCGTTGCTGCTCTGGCCGGTGGCGGCGAAGCCCGTCTTCAGGCTGTGGCTGCCGGCCCCGAACTCAACATTGATGAGCGATTGCGCGCCGAGGCGCGCGGCCGCTCCGAAACAAACAATAGTGGACAGACAAAACCGAACCAGGAAGCTTGCCATTTTTCGAGTATTCATAATCGTCTCCAGTGCGGGCGTTGTTTAAGCGCGTCAAGTTGTATCTACATTTGTAAATTTTGTCAAGAGGTCGTTTTTCAAGGTACAACCGCCCCGGCGCGGCAAAGTTTCGCGCCCCGGCGCGGTTTCCGCGCCGGAGGATGCAAAAGATTCATGGATATCTCGGAATATAGGCCGCGCCAGGGCCCGGCGGCAAGGCTTTCCCGTGCGTATCTGGCGGCCTGGGCGCGTCTTGCAACCACCCCCATGCGGTTCGCCAATTCCCTCGCCCCGCGCGGCGGGGAGAGGGCCGGGGTGGGGGGGTCCGTCCTTCCAATGCTGGGAGTGCCAAGTCGCGCCCCGCGGGCCATTATTCCCCCCGCCGCGCAGGAATGCGCGCTCTCCGTCGCGTGGTGTGCAGGTCACGCATAGTTAGTCGGGAGATTCCCGGAAATGCTCCCGCCTTTCCCCGCGATTTTTACCGCGATTTTTACCCGATGACGGGGCGCTCCAGGCGGGCGATGCGGTCTTCAATGGGAGGATGAGTGGCCAGCAGGGCCGCAAAACCGCCGCTTTTGCCGGAGATTTGCAGGGCTTGAATGGAAGGGGCCGATTGCCCCAGTTGATCCGCCCCCTGGTCGTGGACCACCTTGAGCCGCTTGAGAGCCGACAACATCTTCTCCCGGCCGGCATAGCGCGCGCCGCCGGCATCGGCCCGGTATTCGCGCCAGCGCGAAAATCTGGCGACCACCAGGAATCCCAGAACCATGAACACATTCTGGAAAAGCTGCGATAGCATGTATTGCATGAACCAATTGCCGCCGCCGCGGTTGTTGTTGTCGCGGGAGGAGCTTTGGGAGAGAACGATCGCCAGCACCCATCCCAGGAACATCGCGATGGTGTTCACCACCCCCTGGATCAGCGTCATGGTCACCATGTCGCCATTGGCGATGTGCGTGATTTCGTGGCCCAGGACCCCTTCGATCTCGTTTGAGTTCATATTGCCCAGGAGACCGGAGGAAACGGCCACCAGGGCTTGCGCCTGGCTGGGGCCGGTGGCGAAGGCGTTGATTTCAGGAGAGTTGTAAATGCCCACTTCCGGCATGGCCGAAAGCCCCTCGGCCCGGGCCAGACGATACACGGTCTGGACCAGCCATTTTTGCCCGGAGTCCGACGTTTCGGGGTCAATGACTTCGATGCCCTTGGTGATTTTGGCCATGTACCGGGAGAGGAGCAGCGAAATGAACGAGCCGCCCATGCCCACCACACCGCACAGGATCAGAAGGCTGTAGAAGTTGCCCTGGCCGCCGATGTGTTGGGGAACGTGGCAAAGATACAAAATGACGCCGAGGCTGGCCATCACCAGGATGTTCACCACAAGGAACAGTATTGAGCGTGTTGCAATCTGCGCGAATTTCATAACATGACCTGATTTGACGCGATCATCCGCGTTCTGCCAGTAGACTATATGCCGATGGCTGGAAATTGCAAATCTCCCGTCCGCCGCAGACGGGATTCTCAGATTTCGAAGACTTTTTCGAATTTGGTCAGGTTGCGCGGGGCGTTGCCGGTCACGCAGGCCACGTCCTCCAAGCGCACACCCCCCAGTTCCGGATAATACAGGCCAGGCTCGATGGTGACGACGTGGCCGGGTTTGAGAACGTCGGTGGAGGTTTGGGCGATGCGCGGCGCCTCGTGGATTTCCAGGCCCAATCCGTGGCCTGTGCCGTGAAAGAACCCATGCATGTGGCCGTTCTTGCGGCAGGTCTTGTAGCCTTGCTTCTCAAAGTACTCCTGCACGGCGCCGTGGATTTTGGAGGCGGGGGTCGCCGCGCGGGTTTTGGACAGGGCGATCTCCTGGCCTTTCCACACGGTCTCGAAGAGGCGCCGGACCGCCTCCGAGGCGCGGCCCCGCACGATCGTGCGCGTGATGTCGCCAAAGTAGCCGGTCTTCTGCGAGCGGGGGAAAACGTCCAGGATGATGGGTTGGTGCGCCCGCAGCAGGCCGTGGCCCTGTTCGTGCGGGTCGCACGCCTGGCTGCCGCCGGCCACGATGGTGTGGCTGGGCAGGCCCCCCGCCTGGATGATGGCCACGTTGATGATGGAACGCAGCTTCTCGGAGGTCAGCGGCACGCCGTGATACATCAATTTGCCGTCGCGGGCGATCTTGGAGCTGCGCAGGGCCTGGATGCCCTCGGCCAGGCCCACTTCGGCCATGATGAGCGCGGCGCTGATTTTCTTGACTTCCTCCGCGCACTTGAATTCGCGTTCGGGGAAGATGCCGTCCTTTTTGACGCGGACTTTGATTTTGTAGTTGCGCAGATCCTTGGCCAGGCCCAGGGGAAAGCTGGCGGGGACGAAGATCTTGCGCAGCCGGTGCTCGCGCAAAAGAAGGCTGATGATGGCGGCCAGGCCGGGGCGTTTGACCCGGTTGCGCCGCAGTTTTTCCACGCACTGGCTCTGGGAGATGATCCGGCAGTGGGGGGCCTTCTTCTTCACCCGGTCCAGTTCCAAATCATTGACCACAGCGTGGGATTTGCCGTCAATGCGGAAGAAAATGAACGGATCCGGCGCGAACCAGCCCGCGGCGTAAAGCATGTTCGCGTCCCGCTCGCTGTCTGCGACGATCAATACGTTTGGAGTGTCAGTCACGATTCGGCTCCGGAGGAACTTCGCCGGTCATGGTTCAACGTGTCAATTTCAAACGCCCTGGCGCGGCCCGTCAGACGGCGTTTGCCTGTCGGAAATCAATTCGATTTTCTCGTCATCCGTTCTTTCCACCAAGGCAGGCGGCGGCGTGTCTGGTGGCCAGTTGTTGGCTCGGACTCATCAAACCAATTTCCGGGCGCGGATGCAACTGGAATCGGCGAGGAATCGCAAAGATTTTTTAATTCCCGGCAAGTTCAAGGCGCAGGTAGTCCCATACGACGCCGCTTTGAAGGTCGCCCCCCGCAACGGTGAACGTCATTTCATTCTCGCCCGGCTTGAGCATCGCCGCGTCGAACCTCAGCGTGCGCTCCTGCCAGAGTCCCTTGTCGGAGTTGTAGCGAATGGTGTTGGTGGTGATCAACCGCGCGTTGTCGGCGCTTCCGCCGCCACCGATGGCGCCAACGCTCCGGCCGTTGACGGTCACGGGAAGCTGGGTAATGGCGTTGACGCCCGCCAGCGCCACGCGCAGAGCGGCCTGCCCTTGCGCCGGCTTGTCCAGGTTGAACTTGATGGTCCAGGTGGTGGCCCGGCCGCGGCCGTAGATGTTCCAGGGCCCCCGGGTGTTGGATTGCGGGTATTGGGTCAGGGATTCCGCCTTGACCCAGCCAAAGCGCTGGTTGGCGGGGTCTTTGGCGGCTGGATTGACAAAAGAGAAGTTCGTGGCGTGCGGCACCTCCTCAAAGAACCAATCCTTGTGGTAGTCGCTTTTGCCGATCGTGTAAGTGATGTCGTTGGGAAACAAGAGGGCGTAACGCAAGTTCCAGCCCCAGAGCCAGTAGTTGGCGCCGTCGCCCTTGAAGAACTTGCCGCCCGTGCGGTCGGGGTAGCCGATGTCCCAGAGTTGCCTGCCGTAGCGCGCGGGCTTCCAGTCCAGCTTGCCCAAGTCCAAAGACTTGCCGGCCTGGACGGTGATGTTGGCTTGCGTAAAATCACCCAGCACCCCGTCGGCAAAGGCATGGAGCGTGTAATTGCCGGGGCGGACGTTGGGAATCGTGAATTTGCCGTCTTCGCCGCCATCGTTCCAGAATTGGTAATACTTGGCGTCATGTATCCAGATCACCCCGCCGGCATCTGGATGGGCCAGTCCGACCCTCAGGTTGGGCAGCTTGGTGGAGGGGGTGGGCGCCAGCGGGTCGTTGAGCACGATTTGCCCGGTCACCGTTCCGCGCTGGTCTTTGTGCGGGTAGTCCACGCCATTGACCCAGTCGTAGGGCCATTTGGCGGTTTCCTTTTTCGCCTGGGCCAGGGCGTCCTGAAACAAGGCCGTCTGGTTCTCCGTCCACGCTGGCGGGATGGTGGGGTTGCCGGCGGTGGAGGCGAACGCGGCCATGTCCGCCGGCGAGGGGGTCTTGGGATTGGCCAGCGAGTTGACATAGACAAATATCGGGCCGATGACTTTGTTCCAGGTCTCCCCGGCGGCGACCCTGCATGTCGCCCCGGTGTCGTAATGGCCTCCTTCCCAGTAGTCGAGGATGATTGGGTCCGGGTTGTCGTTGTCGCCGAAGTGGCAATCCAGCTCCAGCTTGGTCGGGCCGCCGCTCAAGTATTCGATCGTCGGGTTGATGAACCAGATGCCAATGTGATCCTTCGTGCTCGACCAGCCGTAGGCGGACGTTTGGTATTGCACGCCGGAGTAACTATATTTGTGTTCGACGGAATTCTTATACGGGCCCACGCTCAGGATCCGCTGCTCCTTGGCGTGGACGACCACCCCGGTGCCCCAGTCCGTCGGGGAGCATTGTAGCATGTTGCGGTCCGCATCCACGGAGATCCAGTTGAAGGTCTGGTTGATCTTGGTGATGTAACGGCTCTCCGATCCCACGCCCCCCGCGCGGTAGGAGGCGGGGTGGGTGAAGATCGCGTAAACATACACCCCGCTCTCGCCGCGGCCCATGGTGTAGCGGACTTCCATGTCGCAATAGGTCCCGCCGCCGGGCGCCCCGGAGGAAAGTTGGGTCTGGCCGCCGGTCACTCCTTTGACGGAGACCTCCACGCGCTCGCCCCCGTTTTTCGCCGGATCAATGGTCAGGGAGTCGGTCAAGCCGCCGGACGCCGCGGCGGCGGAAGGGTCCTGCTCCCAATAACCCGACTGGCCCTGCTCGTGGCCCATCGTGTCAATGCCCTTGTAGAAGAGGGAATTCATGGCGCCATTGTGCTTGTCTATGACGGCTTTGACGATGCCGTTGTCAAGCGTCCAGGCGCGGCCGTTGTCGGCGACGGTGACGGCGGTGTTGCCCGCGGGTTTGGCGACCATCGCCGGGCCTTCGGCGGCGCGGAGCGCCGTCCCGGCCAGGGCTGCGGAAAGAAAGGCCGTCGCGAGGAAGCCGCGCGGGAGGGCGGAGGGACTCGTTTTCATGCGCAATTATTGAACCGCGACAGTCTGCCCGGCAAGGAATCAATTTAAACCTTCAAAGGTGGTGGCCGTGGGCTTTGGATTTGAGCCACAAAAAAATCAGGAAAAAGAGCACTAGGTCCAACACGACGATGCCAATGATCAGGGGCAGATGGCGGAAGCGCGTTTTCCACAGTTGCGGGGGCTGGAGCCGCCTCCAGCGCTCGGTCATCTGCACCTTTTCGTAGTCGTCCAGTTCGGCTTTCATCGCGGCGGCGGAAGGGAAACGGGCGGCCGGGTTGCGCTCGATGGCGTGAAGGATGATCTCTTCCAGCACGGGCGTCAGTTTGGGGTTGATTTTGCGCGGGGCGGGCGGGTCGCCGGTGAGGCGGGAATTCATGACGACGTAGGGATTCTCCCCCTCGAAGAGGGTGGCGCCGGTGGCCATTTCATAGAGAATCGCGCCCAGGCTGTAGATGTCGGTGCGCTCGTCGCCGCGCTTGCCCTGGACTTGCTCGGGCGCCATGTAGTCGGGGGTGCCCATGGCGGGGGTGAAGCCGACAAAAGTCATCCGGCGGGCTTGGGCGGACTTGGCGATGCCAAAATCCATGATGCGAATGGAGCCGTCGCCGCAGAGCATGATGTTCTGGGGTTTGAGATCGCGGTGAATGACGTTCTGGCCGTGAAGGTAATCCAGCGCGTCGCAGATGCGGCTGGCAATGGCCACGGCATCGGCCTCCGGGAGCGGCTTGGTTTCCTTGAGCACTTCGGCCAGCGTCTGGCCTTTGAGCAGCTCCATGACGATGTAGGGCCGGCTTTTTTGCTCCTCGACGGGGATGATTTTCAGCACGGAAGGGTGGTTGAGGGACTTGCCGATGGCCTCCTCGCGCTCGAAGCGGGTGGCGGCGGCGATGTCGCCCTCCATGTGCCGGAAGGGGACCTTGATGGCGACGGTCTGATCTGTCTTTTTGTCGCGGGCCTTGTAGATGCAGGCCATGCCGCTGCGGCTGATGCGCTCCACGATTTCAAACCGGTTGTCCAGCAGGCTCCCGACACCCAGCTCGTCGCTGGTTTCCGGAACCAGGCTCTTCTGGTAGCCGGTTCTGACGCCGCGAAAGAAGATGGCGCGGTCCACCTGCTCGATGCGAATGACCTGGGCGGAGATGTTGTCCTCGCCGTTGCGTTTCTCGACCAGTCGCAACAACTCCTGGACGGCCTGGGCCGGCTCCTGATGGGTCACCAGGTCCAGGATTTCCACGTCGGTGGCGTATCCGTAAAGGCCGTCGGTGCAGAGGACGATGAAGTCGCCTTTGAACACTTCGCGGTTGACCAGGTCCAGATGGGCCACCGGATCGCTGCCGACGGTGCGGGTGAGCAGGGAGCGGGAGGGGTTGGTCATGGCCTCATTCTCGCGGATGAGGCCGTATTTGACTTGAAAGCTCAGTTGGTTGTGGTCGGTGGTCA
>JBEKAN010000084.1:0-13090 GCA_050015895.1 Verrucomicrobiota bacterium | reverse complement strand
CGCGGTGCTTGACCCGTTGCGCCACTCTTTTTTATTTCCTGCGCCGCGCCGGATGGAACCTGACTCTTTGTTTCGGGGCCGCCTGCGTCAATGGCAAGCTGGCTCAGGCGCCCGGCCACTGCTGGCTGGTCAAGGACGGCAAGCCTTTTCTGGAGGACAAAGACCCCTGCCTGAGTTATGTCCCCATCTACTCCATGCCCGAACCGGCGGCAATTTCCGCCTTAAAAGAGCCGACGAAATGACCTCCCACGGTTACTTGTTCCATGGCTTGAACCTCACCATCACCGGCGGCGCCGAAGTCCAGGCCGCCTTGGGGGCCAGGCTGGGGCAGTTCCCGTCGGGAAGACTCCAGGGCCGGCCTGACTTGCGGTTTGATTTTGTCAAGATGACCGGCAGCCAGCCAGTCGTCAGACCCGCCGGCGTGGGGCGTCCCATCCTGGAGGTCGGCGCTGGGGAGGTGGTGTATTTCGATGATCTGGAACAATTGTATCTCGATTTCCCCGGTTGCGGCCGCTCGCTTTGTGATGTCAGAAACCGCCACGCGACGGTTTGGTACTCCGAATCGGCGGCGGCGGACGCCTGGCTGCTCTCCCATCCCTTCTTTACGATTTCCCTCACCGAACTGCTCAAACGCGAAGGTCTGTTCATGGTCCATGCGGCTGGCCTGGCGGTCGGACGCAAAGGGCTGCTGTTGGCCGGCGACAGCGGTTCCGGCAAAACCACGCTGACCCTGATGCTTGTGCGCGCCGGGTTTGGCTTTCTGGCCGACGACACGGTGTTTCTCTCCGCGTCCGTCCCGGGCGAAATTTCCCGCGGCCTCCGCGTCCTGGCCTTTCCCGATGAAGCGGGGGTGACGGAGCAAACGGCGGGGTTCTTCGCCGAGTTGCAGTCCCTGCCCGGCCGCCCGCCTCCCGGCGGACGAAATAAAAAGCCGCTCGGCGTGGCGCAAACTTACGGCGTCAAACCTTGTTGGGAGTGCGAGCCGGCGGTGCTGGTTTTTCCGCAGCCCTCCGCCTCGGACCAGAGCGTCATAGCCCCAATGCCAGCCTCCGAGGCCCTGATGCGGCTGGTGTGCAATGTCTTGCGCACCGAGGCCCGCTCCTGCCAGGCGCACCTGGACGCGCTGGCCGCGCTGGTCCGCGTCTCGCGGTGTTACAGCTTGCAAACGGGCCGCGACTTTGATAAATTGGTTTCGGCCCTGCGTTCCTTGGTTGAGCGAGAATTTTAATTGATGCTTTTACAGATTGAAACAGGCGGAGCGTCTCGCTCGTTCATTCGGTCGCGTGGATTAGTGGCCCTGTTGGCCTCTTTCTTGGCGCTGTCCGGCTCGGCGCAGACCGCCCCGTTTCCACTGCTCATCGGCACGAATTCGATCTATTTTTCCGCCCGGGAAATCACCAATTCCGGCGCGTTGTTTTTCTACCAGGCGGCGGACTTGGCGTCGCTGTCCACCAATCCCGCCTTGTTCTTTCAAACCAACACACCTCTGGCCGGTGACTTGTCGTTGCCGGTGGGGCCGGGCGCCGGAGGGCCGGCCCAGGATTTCTTTTTCGCCGCCGCCTTTCCCGGCCGCCTGGCCGGTCAGTTCGGCGACGCGGAATGCGTTCCGCCCCCATCGCCTCCGGGCATGGCCCTTTTTGTCAGCGGCCTGTCTGCCGTTCTTGCCACCAGCCAGGTTTATACGGTGGATTTCTTCGTGACAGACCCGGCGGGCAACCTCCTCACCAACCTCGCCGGCCCGGTGCAAATCCTGGTCCTGCGCGCCTCGGATGGTACAGTTGATCCCGATGTCGCGCTCTCCCCGACCAATGTGGTTGTGTTGACCGACGGCCAGGCACAGGCGCAATTTTCCATTCAGTCACTCTCATCGCTCGCGGGTGATACAGTGGGAATTGGCCCGGTGGACGGAGGACCTGCGATTGGTGAATTGCTGCCTGAACTGGCGTCGCTTTCGTATCCGACTACGGCTTTGGTGTTGTCCAACGCTTTGGAGGGCCTTCGCGGCATTGATCCCATTACCTCCTGGCGCTGCCCAATTCCGTCCAATTATCAAATTGCCGGGACTTTCGGCGAGTGGCGCGGCACGGGGAACTGGGATGTTCACGAGGGTTTGGATCTCGCGGCCGCGGCGTCCAATTCTGTGGTCGCCTCCCGCGGAGGCGTTGTTTCCGCCTCGGGAGTGCAGCCGGGAGAGGGGGCCTGGGTTGTCCTGGATCATGGCGACGGCTGGTTTTCGCGCTACTTGCATTTGGACAGCAATAGCGTCGCGGTTCTTCCGGGGCAAGTTGTCACCAACGGCGCGGTGCTGGCCGCCAACCTGTATGCGGCGGTGGGATGGCAAAGCGAACTGCATTTTGAAATTCGCACCAACCCGTCGGCCCAATGGGGGGTTCCCCTGCCCGGCATCGCCCAGGACCCTTTGCAAACTCCCGGTATTTTTGCGCCGCCGGCGGAAACTGGTTCTCCGCAACTGGTGGGGTTCGGCGTCAGCCATCAACCTCCGGGCCAATATCCGTTCCTAAAAAGTCCGCCCAATCCCAATCTGTCCGGCGGGCTGCTTTACCTGTTCACCCAGTTCGTGGACGACGAAACCAATCTCAGCGGCAGCGATTATCCTCTGGGACTTCGTTCCATGACGTTTCAGGCGGCCGGGATGCCCCAACCGGTCACGATTCAGCCGTCCAACGATGTCGAGATCAGTGTTCTGAGGATTCCCGGCGCGACCAATCTGGGTTTTGCCATGTATGGCCCGCTGGACGCTGCCAATCCCGACCGCCAGGATTGGTACCGCTATTGGTGGGCTTGGGACACTTCTTCCTGCGCCACAAATCCCGTCGGGCCGCAATCCCTGGTTTTCACAGGCCAGAGCTATGACGGCGCCACCGTCACCAACTCCCTGTCGTTCGGGCCGGAGGTGCAAAACGCCTGGATCCCGCTGGGGTCAAACACCTTTGACGCGACCATCGTCGCCCATCTTGGAGCCGCCGGCAATGGAACTTCCCTCTCCCAGCCGGACCAGTATCAACTGCAAGTGCTCAATGCCGACGGAACGCCCGTGCCCGGCGTGGTATGGGACGGCGCGCAGCAGGGGAACCTGACCAGCGTTTTTGAGACCAACCTGGACTCGGAGGTTTTCACTTTCCATCTGCCGCCCGGATCGGATGTGACGAACATGACTTTGTCCGTTTCCAGCCTCATGTCAACAAACCTGCGGCATGAGGTGAGCTGGGCGCCGGAGATGGTGGAGATTCCCGCGGGTAGATTTGTCATGGGGAGTCCCAGTTCGGAGGAGGGGCGCAACTACGACGAGGGGCCGCAAACTACCGTCACCTTCACCTACTCCTTCCAAATCTCAAAATATCTGGTCACCCAGGACCAATACCTGGCCGTGACAGGCCAGAACCCCAGCTACTTCGACTACATCCCCAACAACCAGACTTGCCCGGTCGAGTATGTCGCGTGGACCGACGCGACCAATTTCTGCGCCCTCTTGACGGCCATCGAACAGAGCGCCGGCCGCCTGGCCGCCAACTGGTCCTACCGCCTGCCCACCGAGGCCGAATGGGAATATGCCTGCCGCGCCGGAACCACCACCCCATTTTGTTATGGCTCCAATTTGCTCTCCGGCATGGCCAATTTCTTTGGCTTTTATGAATACGAGGCCTCCGCCCCCTGGCCGGGAACGGTGTACGACCCCAATGGCATTTGGTTGTACGAGACCTGCCCGGTCGGCGCTTATGCGCCCAATGCGTGGGGATTGTATGACACCGTCGGCAATGTCGCCGAATGGTGCCAGGATTGGTTTGCCAACAGTCTGCCGGGCGGCAGCGTCACCAACTGGCAGGGCCCCCCCGCCTCCGATCCTCGGGACCCGTACCGCATAAAACGGGGCGGCTCCTGGGGCAGCCCCGCGGCCGATTGCCGCTCCGCCTCCCGCGGCCAGGACTATCCGGACGAATACGACAACACCACCGGGTTCCGTGTCGTGCTCGCGCCAAACAACCCGTAGTCAACTATTATTGCTGTCGAGCCACTTTTGCAGAAACGGCTGCTGGCGCAGTTGCCGCGCGTGAAGGGTGGTCTCGCGGCGGTGCGCGCTCCAGCGCCACGCCAGTCGTGCGGCTCTTCCCAGCAGGTCCGCTCCCCGCGTCCAATAGCACGTGTACCTCCGCAGCGGGGTCAGGGGCAGCGAGTATTTCTCCGCCATGTAGCGGGCCATGTGTTCGCGGGAGGGGAATGCCGTCCGCGCAAAATATCTCACCCGCTCCCCCAACGATGCCGTGGCGCAATTCTCCGCGAACACCTTCACCGGCTGCAACACCATGTCCGCCTCCCCCGCCAGCACGATGCTTCGCGCCATCCCCAGCCATCTCTCCTCAAAATCGCCGGGGCGCAGCGATTGCAGAAAACCCTCCGGCACTCGGGACCCCATCATCGCTTTGGCCAGCAGAAGCGCCAGAAAAACACATTTTGTCGCCCGCCATTCCCTCGCGCGCGACTCCACTTCCCTCCAATCCATCTCCTCCGCGTAATGTTCCAGCACGGCCGCGATGTCGCACAGCGGCCGCAGACCCAGGGAAAAAGCGCTATTGACCGCCCCGCCGGTATGCGCGCAAAGATGCAGCAGCAAATCCGCCGGACACAAAACCAGCGCCCCGACTCCCGCCACCGTCGCCGGTCGCGCCCGCTTCCAGAGGCCGTCCAGATCGGGCCGGATGGCCAGCGTCGGCATCAGGATCGTCCAATGCAGTTCCACTCTTGGATTCGGCGGCTTGGTGAAGGGCGGAAGGTGATTGACCAGGAGACACCACTTTTCAATGTCGTGCTTCTCGCAGGCGTATCCCATCGCCCGGAGCCGGTCGGAGGTTCGGGACAAGTCGCCCCTTCCAACCATCACGTCTATGTCGCCCATCGGTCGCAGCGCGGGATTCCCATAGATCATTTCTCCCAGGCACGCCCCCTTGAGCGCGATGACCGGAATCTGGTCCTCCCGCAATGCCTGAAGCACCCGCGCCAGATTCTGATAGACCAGCGTGTTTCTCACCCCGTTGATCAGGTAGGTTTCGCGCAACTCGCCCAGGACCTTTTCTGGAACTCGGGGCGGGGCGGGACGAAAGGTGGGGCCGGCACTCCGCTGCCCGCCGCCTCCCATTTCCTCTTCAGCCTCAATGGCTGAAGCGGCACCGGTGGTCAACCGGTGATAGAGCAGTGAATTGGTCCCATGTTTGTAGGAGGAGGCCACCACCCCTTTCCACTCGGTTTCCGAGAGCGAATTTAGCTCCTCCCGCGTCGTCTGGCTCATGGGCGCTCGGAGACAATCCAGCAATCTTCGGTCGTTCCACGAGTCCTCTTGCATGATCAAATCATTAGTCCGCCCCAAATCCGCTGGCAAGCAAACTCACGTGGTGTCCGGCAATGCAAGAGCCCAGCGCGAGCGCACCAGCACCGGCCCTTGTTCCGGCGCAGGCATCCGGCCGTTGCCGAAATAATCGCTTTCGATCACCCGAAACTCCGCCGCGCTTTCAACCCGCTCCATCAATTCCTCGTTTGAGCGCCCCAGCCCCGCCGTGACGCTGTACGCGCCCGGTGCCAGCGCCGGCGCGGGGATCTGGCACACCACACGCGCCCGGCCGCGGATCGGCGGCAGCGGCTCCGGCGACAGATCGCTCCCCACCGTGAATACGCGCCGGCCCGACGCGGTGTCGAAGCCCAGCCCCACAAATGGAGTCCGGATCTCCTGCCCGCCAGTTTCTATTTCCATCGCCACGCTGATGCTCTCGCCGGCGTCGAAGGATTGGGCCGGCTTCCCGGCGCCGTCCCGCAGTTCCAGGCTCTTGATGAACACCGCCCCTTGAAATGGCGCGCCGGCTCTCGCCTGAATCTTCTCCTGATACCTCCGGATCACCTCCGAGACCGCTCCCGCCCCGGCCAGCCGCCCCTCCTCCAGCAAGAGGCACCGATGGCAGAGCGACTCGACTGCGGGCAGATTGTGGCTCACAAACAGGATGGTGCGTCCGGATTTGGCGGCGCTCTCCATTTTGCCCAGGCACTTCCTCTGGAAAGCCGCGTCGCCCACCGCCAGCACTTCGTCAATGATCATGATCTCGGGATCCAGGTGCGCCGCCACGGCGAACGCCAGCCGCACGTACATCCCGCTGCTGTAATGTTTCACCGGCGTGTCCAGAAACGTCTCCACTTCCGCGAACGCCGCGATCTCCTCGAACTTGCGGCAAATCTCCGCCCGGCTCATGCCCAGGATCGCCCCATTGAGAAAAATGTTCTCCCGCCCCGTCAGCTCGGGATGAAAGCCCGTCCCCACTTCCAACAGACTGGTGATCCGCCCCTGGATGTGGATCTCCCCCTCCGACGGGTCCGTGATCTGACTCAGAATTCTCAGCAGCGTGGATTTCCCCGCCCCGTTGCGCCCGATGATCCCCAGCACTTCCCCCGCTTCCACGTCGAACGACACATCCCGCAGCGCCCAAAACAGCCCCTCCTTTTCCGCCGCGCCCCCGCCGCCGCCCCGGCGGAAAATCGCCCCCGCTGATTTGATCGTATGGGTGATCTGGTCGCGCAGGGTGTCGTGCCGCAGCGCGCCGCCCAGGCGGTATCGCTTGCTCACATTGCGGGCGGTGATGACCTGGTTCATTATTTCTGCTTTCTGCTTTTTCTTCAAATGACGTCCGCGAATGATCTTTCCGTGCTCCGAAAAAAGCACACTCCGGACACCAGAAACACACCGGTGATTGCCAGCCCGCCCCAAAACTCCGGCCAGCGCGGCTCGAACCCCGGCCCCAGCGCGCACCACCGGAAACCGGCGATGGCTCCCGCCATCGGATTGAGGCTGTACCAGGAAAGCCATCGCTCGGGGACGAGTCCCAACGGGTAGTACACCGGGCTTAGAAAAGCCCCGACCTGGACCAGCCAAGGTGTCAAGTATTTCACATCCCGGTATTTCACATGCAGCGCGCTCAGCCAGAGCGCCGCCGCCAGCGCGGCCAGCAGCGCCGCCGCCAGAAACACCGGCACCAGCAGAAGCCGCGCCGTGAATTGCACTTTGTAATATAACATCAGGACCAGCAGCACGACCGTCCAGACCAGGAAATCCACCAGCCCGCCCAGCACCGCGCTGGCCGGAATGATCAGCCGCGGAAAATAGACCTTGGAGATCATCCCCGCCGAGGCGACCAGCGAGGCGCTGCCGGCGTTGGTCGTGTTGGCGAACAGCAGCCACGGCATCAGCGCCGCGAAGGTCATCACCGAATACGGCGCGCCCCCGCTGGAAAACTGCGCCACCCGCCCAAACACCACCGTCACCGTCGCCACCATCAGCAGCGGCTGCAGCACCGCCCAGGCCACTCCCAGGTAGGTTTGTTTGTAGCGCACCAGGATGTCCCGCCACGCCAGGAACAGAAAAAGCTCCCGGTACCTCCACAACTCCGCAAAATTCACCGCCACCAGGCCGCGCCGGGGCCGGAGCGTGCGCTCGCAAACTTTATATGCCGTTGGTTCGTTCAAGGTGCGCGGTACTGCTTATTATCTCATCGCGCGCCGCCAGTAAAGCCATTTGTCCCGAACCGATTAAAGATGATTGCGCCAGACCCGATTTCCTGCGAAAATCCCCCCATGTTGCAGACTTTGGAAAGCCAGGAGGCCTTGGAGGCCGCCTTGTCTTTCCGTGAGCGGTTCCTGCGGGGGTTTCGCTTCATGGTGCTCGCCCGCTTGCTGGATGACAAAATGGCCAGCCTCTATCGCGGGGGCAAAATTCACGGCGGCGTCTTCCTGGGCCGGGGCCAGGAGGCCCTGAGCGTGTCTCTGGGCCTTTCCCTCCAGAAGGACGACATCTTCGCCCCGCTCATCCGCGATGGCGCCGGCCGCCTGGCTTTCGGCGAACCCGTCTTGGACGCCGTACGCACCTACCTGGGCTCCGTCCTGGGTCCCATGCGCGGGCGCGACGGCAATGTCCATCGGGGCCGTCCCCGCCGCGGTTTGCTCCCCATGATCAGTCATCTGGGCGCGATGATTTCCGTCGTCAACGGCATGCTCATGGCGCGCAGATTCAAAAAAATCTCCGGCGATGTCGGCGCCGTCTGCATCGGCGACGGCGGCACTTCCACCGGCGCCTTTCACGAGGCGCTCAACCAGGCCGCCGTCGAAAAACTGCCCCTCGTCCTCGTCGTCGCCAACAACCAATTCGCCTATTCCACCCCCAATTCCCGCCAGTTCGCCTGCGAGGCCCTGGTGGACAAGGCCCTCGGCTACGGCGTCACCGGCCACCAGCTCGATGGGACCAGTCTGGAGGCCTGCCTGACCACCCTTCCCAAAGCCATTTCCGACGCCCGCGCCGGTCGCGGCCCCCAATTGGTCGTCGCCGAACTGCTCCGCCTCTGCGGCCACGGCGAGCACGACGACGCCCATTACGTCGGCGCCGGCTTGAAGGCCTCGCCCGTCGGGCGCGACTGCCTGCAAGTGGCGGAGGAGCATTTGTGGCGCAAGGGCTGGGCCGACTCCCAAACGACAAAACGTTTCCGCCAGGAGGCCGCGCAACTGGTCGAGGAGACCGTCGCCAAAGTCCAGCGCGAGCCGGCCCCGGACCCTTTCCAGCAAAATTGGTGCGCCCTGGCCTCCCGCCATTTGAGCGAGCGATTCGAGACTTATCCACCTGTCAACCCCCTGTGAGCATCACGTACCTTGAAGCCATCCGCGAAGCCCAGGCCCGGGCGCTGGCCGACGATCCCCGCGTTTTTATCTATGGGCAGGATGTCGGCGCCTTTGGCGGCGCTTTCAAGGCCACAAAGAATCTCGCCAAAGAATTCCCCGGTCGCGTCCTGGACGCCCCGATCAGCGAGGACGCCATGGTCGGCGCGGCCGTTGGCGCCGCCATCGAGGGGATGCGCCCCATCGTCGAGATGCAGTGTGCCGATTTTTCCACGCCGGGCCTCAACCAGATCCTCAACCAGGCCGCCACACTCTTTTGGCGCACCCAAGTGCCTTGTCCCATCACCATCCGCCTGCCCTCCGGCGGCACCTCCGGCGGCGGGCCTTTTCACAGCCAGAGCATGGAGGCCGTTTACGCCCATTATCCCGGCCTGATCGTCATGACCCCGGCCACGGCGGAGGACGCCTACAGCATGTTGCTGGAGGCCGTCGCCATTGATGATCCGGTCATTTTTTGCGAGCACAAACATCTCTATTACCATTGCAAGGCCGAACGCCTTCCCACCGAAGCCATGCCCGTCGGCAAGGCCCGGATCGCGCGCGCCGGACGCGACCTCACCATTGTCGCTTACAGCGCGATGGTCCAGGATTCCCTGGCCGCCGCCGACGAACTGGCCGGCGAGGGGCAGCAGATCGAAGTCGTGGACCTGCGCTCCATCAAACCCTTGGACACCGACACCGTCGTCGCCTCCGTCGCCCGCACGGGCCGTTTGTTGTGCGTGGGCGAGGCCTGGCCCTGGGGCGGCGTCACCGCCGAGGTCATCGCCCGGGTGGCCACCGAGGGTTTTGGCCTGCTGGACGCCCCTCCCCAGCGGCTCAATTCCAAGGACACCCCCATCCCGTACCACCCAAACCTCTGGACGGTCCATCGTCCCACCGTCCGCAGCATCGCCGCGGCCGCCCGCAATCTGTTGCGAATGTGACAAACTATTTTTAACCATGCCGCACATTCCCATCATCATGCCCCAACTCGGCGAGGCCATCGCCGAAGCCAGCGTCGTTTCCTTTCACATCAAGGTGGGCGATCAAGTCGCCGCCGACCAGGACGTCATCGAGGTGGAGACCAACAAGGCCACCATGAATGTCTCCTCCCCATGCCCCGGCAAAGTGGACCGCCTCCTCGCCAGATTGAATGAGAGCTATCCCGTCGGCGCGGTGCTCGGTTATTTGGAGGTGACCGCCGAGGACGCCAAACGGCTCGGTCTGGATCAACACGGCTCCGGCCAGGCCGCCCCGTCGGGGCACGTCCCCGGCAACGGCGGCGACTCTCTTGACGAGGAGCGCAAACGGGGCGTCCATCCCACCGTCCGGGGTTTGCCCGTGCCCGCCCACGCGGCCGGCGCCAGCTACATGTCCCCCAGGATGAAGGCCCGGATGGCCGAACTGGGTCTGCACGCCGCCGATCTGGCCGGCGTGGCCGGCAGCGGCGCGGCGGGCCGAGTGACCATCCAGGATTTCGAGAAGTTCCTGGCGCAGCTCGAGCAAAACAAGCTCACCACGGCCTCCAGCATGCGCGTGGCCGTGGCCGACGCCATGCGCCGCAGTTGGACCCGCCCGCTGGCCACCGTCGCCCTGCCATGCAATTTCGAGCCGATGATGGCCCATCGCAAAGTCAGCGCGGTCAAGGCCGGCCCCGCCCTCTATGCCTTGCGCGCGCTGGCCCTGGCGCTGGCGGAGAACAGCGCCCCCGCCGGCCGCCTCATCGGCAACAAAATCGTCCATCCTCCCGCCATTGACGTCGGCTTCGCGGTGGAGGCCGAGGAGGGCGTCCTGGTCCCGGTGCTCCGCCGCGCCGACACCCGTCCCCTGGGCCAACTGGTGGGTCGTTACAACGAACTGGTGGACCTGGCCCGCCAGCGCAAGCTGCCCGCCGACGCGACCGGCGGTTCCATCGCCACCGTCACCAATTTTGGCACCTTCGGCCTGACCTGGGCCACCCCCATTCCCCTCCCCGAGCAGACCCTCGTGCTGGGGTTGGGCGCGGGCAAGAAAGTCCCCTTCTGGGACGCCGCCCAACAGCAATTCATCCCCGTCACCGAGGCCAATCTGACCCTGAGTTTCGACCATCGCGTTCTGGACGGCGGCGCCGCCGGCAGACTCCTTTCCCGCGTCGCCGCCCTTCTCCAAACCCCCGACAAACTCTAGCCCTCCGGGATCTATTCCTCCTCGCCCCGGAACATGCGCCCCGCGATACGCAGACTGGCCAGGATGAGGTAAATTCCAATCACCCCCAGGAGGAAACCCGGAAAGAAGTTGCTCAAGATGAAATTCCCGCCTTCCACGTTGCTGTTGATGAGCTTGCGCACGTTCCAAAGGGACTCCACCAGGACTGGGACAATGCGCATGACTCCCTGGACACATAACGAGAGACCGAGAATCTTGATTAAGACATTGGCTAATTGCTTTGATTTCATATTTGGTGATGACGTTTCGTTCCGCCCCCATTCTGCGACGCCCTCTCGCCCGATTCCAACCCCAAAATCCCCCCCTCGCAGCGGCGGACTGGTGTCCGCCGGTGACCTCCCCAAAACCGCCCGCTGCGCCAATTTCCCATTTCTCCCGCCCCATCGCGGCGGAAAGAGGCCAAAGTCAGGGGAATGATTGTCAGGGGAATGAAGAAGAGCATTTTCCGAATTATTCCCCTGACAGCCATTCGGCCATGCAGCGGGGAGAGGGTCGCCTGGCTGCGGAAGCCTCGGCGAAGGCTGGGGTTGGGGTGGCCCATTCCGTGATTCAAACCTCGGCAGGGCGAGACTCCTGTCGAACCGTGACCGGCCTTGCCATTTTTTGCCATTTCGAGGCATGTGCATGTTTATTTCATAGGTCGGATTGACTCGGATTGGGTCGGATTTGCCGCTCTGAGCCACGCCCGGTCTTTAACGTTAAAGTGGGCATCGGCAAGAGCCGATTCTCCCCGGTGGTCAGGGGACCAACGCGCTTCGGCGGACAGGGGGCATGAATTGGCCGCGAAGAGGCGCACAAACCGCAAAGCTAGGGCGGGCGCCTTGCCCCTCACCCGCGATGGACCGGCTATTTCTCCTTTCACGCGGGAAACCGTATCACAAAATCTAAGGAATGTCAAGTTGTTTGGACACTTATTTGCCGCAAAGAGCGGCCAAAGGCAAAAGGGCGAAGGCGGAAAGCGGGAATTCGCAACGGCCCTGGCGTGGTTTTAATCCGCGAGGGCGGAATCCCCCGCGAATTTCGCGAACTGGCGCGAATTGCTTTGCCTTGATTCCAAAGTCAGGTTGGCGAAAGGCTTGCGGGCTGGGGGTGACGCGGCGTAGAGTGGGAGTATCGCTACGTCTTGATTATGAAGGCCATGCCGAATTTGGGGCTTGATTGGTTTTGGAGGGGGCGTCTGGCAAGAATTGCCACGGGCTGGAAATCTTGGGCGGCGGGATTGGCGCTCATCGCCTCCACCGCGCCGGCGGCGACCTGGTACATGTCCCCCACCGGCAGCGACAGCAACGCCGGCACACAGGCCAGCCCGCTGGCGACCATCATGGGGGCGCAGAGCAAGGCTTCGTCCGGGGACACGGTGGATATTCTGGCGGGGACCTACAGCGTGCCCGACACCATCAGTCACACGGTGTCGCCTTATGACATCGTCAACTATATCACCAAGAGCGGGATCACCTACGCCTCGGCGCCCACGAACACCACCCGCCCGGTGTTCAATTTTTCGGCCATCAATCCCTCAGGCTCCCGCGTCGCGGCGTTTTGGCTGCCATCCGGGACCTCGAATGTGACTTTTCGGGGGTTTGACGTGGTGGCTGTGCAGGAGAACATCACCACCGGCAACAACCAATCCATCGGCATGGCCTTTTGGGGCTGCACCAGTTGCACCTGCATCGTGGTCAATGTGCATGACGCGGATTGCGTGGGATTTTACCTCGAGGAAGTGTCGAAAAGCAATTTGTGGTATCGGTGCGACTCCTACAACAATACCGGAATCAACAGCTACTCTTATGGCAACGCAGACGGTCTTGGCTGCCATCCCGCCGCCGGCGGCGTGGGGAATATCCTCCGGGAATGCCGCTCCTGGAACAACAGCGACGACGGCTACGACTGCATCAACTCCTCCGAATCCGTGACTTTTGACCATTGCTGGTCCTACTTGAACGGGAACAATGGCGGGAACGGCAACGGCTTCAAGGGCGGGGGGTTTGGTTGCAGCGGCGGAGCGATGCCCAGCACCATCCCGGTTCATTCTGTGACCTATTGCCTGGCCGCCTTGAACCACGGCAATGGCGGCTTCTACGCGAACCATCAGCCGGGCCAGGCCGCCAACTGGCTCCATAACACCTCTTTCGACAACGCCACCGATTACAACATGCTGGAGGGCAACGGCAACGAGTCCACTAATTGC
>JBEKAN010000083.1:0-13146 GCA_050015895.1 Verrucomicrobiota bacterium | reverse complement strand
CGAAAGCGCGCGCCGCCAGGGTCAGTTGCCGTCCGAAAGCGTCCTCCTCCGGGAACCCCGCGCGGAGCAAGGCCCGTTGCTCGGCGACCTGGCGGGTGGCGGCTGCCTGCTCCAAAAGCGCGAAGGCGGGGGGCGGGATGTCCGCCGAAAGAACGACCGACACTGCCTTTCCCGTCTCCATCGGCAAATCAAACCAGCCCGGGCTGTAGGCGTCGCCATAAGGGACTTGCCCGCGGTCTTGCTCCACCGGATGCGCAATGCCCTGGCACCATTCGGGCTGGGGATGATAAGCGCCGGCGTCGCTGAACACCCGCAATTGCCGGTCCGGCGCGGGCGTGAAGGCGAAGCCGGGCTGGTCGGGCAGGGGCCGGCAATTCTGGTCGAAATGATATTCCGCGCCGCCGTTGCGGTGGGTCTCGCTGTGAAAATTGCGGTCTTCGATGTCCACCCGCACGGTCAGGCGCACCTCGAATTGCGGGGGCAAATCGGCCGGACGTGTGCCGGGTGTGCGGACGAAGGCAAACCGGGTGGTGTTGCCATTCTCCAACATCCCGGCGGTGAGCTGGATTTCCACCGTCCGCCCGTCGCCCGCCTCGGCCACAAAACTCCAGACTGCGATCTGCCCCGTTTGGATGGAGGACAGGTTCTGCAAGTTCAACGCCGTGATGAATCCGTCGGCGGAGACCCAGACGCGCGCGCGCTTGGCCAGGATGTGCCGGTCCACGGGAAATTCCGGGTTGAGATTGGCCCCCAGGGCGCAGTCATATTTTGACTGGATGCTTCCCAGGTCCGCGCGCAGGCGGGCCATGCCGCCGCGCCCGTTTGTCAACAATACCAGCGAGGCTGGCGGCGGTTTGGCCAGCAGCGGGCCGCAGGCCGGCTTGGCCGCCAAATAGCGCACCGCCGCCCGCACCCGCCCGGTCGTCAGACCGTGCCGCTCGATGTCCAGCTCCGCGTCGGCGGCGCTTTCCGCCGGCTGCGGCGCGAAGCAGGCCGCGTGGCCGTCGCGCACCTCGATGGATTCGACGTGCCATTGCCGGCCATTGCGGCGCAGGGTGGCGCGGAAGGGGCGCGGGTCCTGCAACAACAGCCAGTGGCCGGGCGGGGCGGGAGTCACGCGGCGCGCGTCAATCAGGCCCCAGTCCACCACTTGCGGGAAGCGACCCTGGGCCTCGTCCAGCGCGCCGCACAAATCCACCCGCGATTTGGCGCGATCCAAGTAAGGGAGCGACGCGAGGAACGCGCGCGGGTCCGAATGGACGCGCCGGGCCAGGACGCGCCAATCGCAGTCGCCGATTTCCTCGGGCAGCAGCACCTTGCCCAGCGCGGCGATGGCCCACGCGAACTGCGCGCGGGCGCGCCGGTACTCGTCGCCGGCCAGACCCGCGGGCCGCGCGCTGGCGGCCAGACAGCAGGCGGCGGCCGGTTCCAAATGAAAGAGCATCCGCGCGCCGGCGTTCTTGACCTCCGGCAATTTCTGGCCGAGCAAATCACATTGGAGCGGCCCCGGCCCGGGGCATTTCTCCGAATCCAGCGACAGGGTGTGGGCCTCGCGCTCGTCCAAGTTGATGAGCACCAGAACATGGTCCAGTCCCTCGGCGGAATCGCGCCGCAAGGCGTAAACCGGCGAGTCCGGCTCGCTCAGCCGGGTGAGAACCGCGCCGTCGAAGAAGCAGGGATGGTCGGCGAGCAGGCGATTGAGTTGGGCCAGCTCGGCCAGCAAATTGTCCGGGTTGCCCCAGGACATGCCGCGGCAGGAATGCACATTGACCCGTTCGGCCGCCAGCCACTCCGCGCCGCAAGTGAAGCCAAAGCCGCCGCTGACGCTGGTCAGCGCGCACAACCGGTGGCGCAGGAGCGCCCAGGCGCGCCCGTTGCAGGCCAGGCGCTCGTTGTCGTGCGTCTCGCTGAAATGGACGTAAACGCCGACGCGCGCACATTGGCGCAGACAGTAATCCAGGTAGCGAGACACGTTGGCGCTGCCGTAGTTTTGGAAAAGTTCCGAGTAGGCCCATTGCATCCCGCCGTCGGTCAGGAGCGATTCGGTGGCGTCCCACGGGCCGCCCAGGCCCTCGAGCAGAAAGACGGTTTGGGGAAATTCCTGGCGCACCCGCGCCTCGATGTATTGCCAGATGGGCACCGGCACCTTGTAACCGGCGTCGCAGCGGAATCCGTCCACGCCGCGCCGGCACCAAGTCAGGAAGGCGCGGGCCACCTCCTCCCACAACTCGACGTAATTGGGGCTTAGCTCCACCAAATCCTCCCAAACCACCCCCCACGCGCCGGGACAGGCGAACGCGCCGTCCGCCCGACGAACAAACCACTCCGGGTGGTTCTCAAAAAGCGCCGACCCCCAGCCCGTGTGGTTGATCACGATGTCGAGAAAAACCCGCCCGTTCCGCCGGTGCGCCGCGTCGGTCAGCTCGCAAAACTGTTCCACGCCGGTGGTTCGCCTGTCCAGCTCCACCAGAGCCGGATCAATGGCCGTGAGGTCCAGGCAGGCGTAAGGGCTGCCAAACCGCCCGAACCGCGCCAAGGTGGTGGGGGTGGGGTTGACGGGCAGCAACTGCAAAATCCGGCAGCCCAGCGTCTCGAAAATATGCGGCAGTTCGGCGGTCAGATCCCTTAATTTTCCAGATGGCGGAATCACGGCGTAACCGCGCGCGTCCAAATCTTGCAACCGTACCTCCAACGCGGGATCGCTGGTGACGCGGGCGCTTTTGGACGGGCCGAACATGCGCGTGAAAGCGCAGTAAATGGTGTTGGCCGTGCGGTGTTCGCTGGGATGGACCGAGATTCCGGCGTCCGCCCCGTCAGGCCAGACCTGGCGTCCTCCCGCGTCCACCAGGTAAGCCTTGGCGCGATAAAATCCGACGTCGGTGAGCAGCAATTCCACCGCCCATTGGCCGTTGGGCTGGGGCACCAGCGGCACATCGCGCCAGAAGGCGACGGAGAGCGGATTTTTTCCGGCGTGTGTGGCGATGATCTCCTGGCGAAGGCGGCCGGCCTTGCCGAGATTGGTGCGCAAGAAGGCGCGCGCGCCCCGGGCCGCGGAGGGCGGCGCGCTCAGGCTGAAGCGCGCGCGGTCACCGACAAAGCGCAGGAGGCGTTCCCCCGGCGCGGGATTCATAATCAGGCCGTCCATCACGCGGCGGAGTTTACGGAAGGATCTGCGAAAGGTCGAAAGAATTTCCGCCAAATGATTTCCGCCACAAGGAGTGGAAATTCTCACTCGCTCCTTCGCGCAGTCTCTCCACATTGACAGGGGCCTGCTCTGGAGCGTGCGGAAGTGGCCCGGCTCATCAGGCTTGCTTTGTGAGGCCGACCTTGGTATCAATCCGCATTATGTTTGTTCGATTGTATGCAGACAATTACCGGTGCTTCTCAGCGTTCACGTTGGAACTCAGTTCCCTTTCCGTGCTGTTGGGTTCCAACGGGAGTGGAAAATCAACCATTTTGACGTTGTTTGCCAAATTGCGGGATTTTCTTACGGGTCGCGGCAAATCGCTCGACTTGTTTCCACCGGAGACCCTTTGCCGGTGGGACAAGAGGATCGAGCAGACTTTTGAATTGGTCGTGAAGCTGGAGGACTACGGCGAGTATGTCTATCGTCTTTGCATTCGGCACGAAGCCCCGGAGCGCGCGTTGAATAAAGTTGTCCAAGAAACCCTGTCCTTGAACGGGAAGCCATTGTTTGAGGGAAATGACCAGGAAATCCGCCTCCATAATGACTGGCAGAGCGGCAGCCCTGTTGGGATGCAGCCGGATTGGCATGTCTCTGGCGTTTCCCGCGTGTATGCACGCAATGACAACAAGAAATTGATCGCGTTTCGAAAGGCGTTTGAGAATATGCTGGTTTTGCAGTTGAATCCGGCTCTGGTGAATGCCGTTGCCGAAGGGAAGCAAGCAGTTGAAATTCCCATGCCAAACTGTTCTGATTTTGCGGGTTGGTTGCGACATATTTCTTCCGCAGAGGCACTGATCCGGTCACTGGCGGAACAACGTCTGGCTTGGGGATCCCTTCCCGGTTTTCTTGTCTTCCAGGCAGATCCATCCGGGGATGCTGAGGTCCTTGAATGCATTTTCAAGGCCAAACCGAAACCCCTGAAATTCCGATTGGACGAACTTTCTTCGGGGCAAATCGCGCTGATCATTTTGGAAGTCGCCGTGGCGGCCGCCACCGAGCGCGGCGGCGCGCTTTTGTTGGACGAACCGAGCAATTTTCTCGGCTTGCCGGAAATTCAACCGCTTCTTGTGCGCCTCCAGGATGCCGCTTTGGAAGGGCGTTTCCAAGTCCTGTTGACAGCCCATCATCCGATTGCAGTTGATCTCCTCGCTGCCGGCCATGGACTGTGGTTGGAGAGGGAACCAACGGGACCAGCTCGCGTACATCGCCTACAAATGACAGATTCCGCCGCGGACGACAAATCGGCGATGCGAGTATCCGACTTGATTGCGCGTGGATGGGTTTCGGCTTTGGGGATTTCCCGGCCAGCAACCCCTGAAGAAACCGGTTCTGCCGCCGCCGTTCAATAATGCCCCGGGTTTGCCACATCGTTCTTGTTTGCGAAGGTTGGCGTGATTCCGCCTTTGCGCGGGGTTTTTTGGAATCATCAGGCAGTCGGCTAATCCACGAAAAGAGGAACCCGCGCGGCTCCGGCCATGACTGGGTTAAAGGTCAGTTTGTGGTGGAAGTCGCCGCCTTGACCCGGTTTTCTGAGGGCCGGGGCGTCTTGGGGTTGCTGGACGAGGATGGCCAAGGTGCTTCGGCCAGAGAGAACGAGATAGAAGAAGCATTGCGTGCGCGACAACTTGGTTCGCTTTCAGCAAGGGATGGCCGATGTCTTTTGCTTCCCACAAGAAACCTTGAGACGTGGCTTTACTGGCTGAAATCTCACCAAAGTGAAACGACGGTTTCAATTGATGAAACAACAAATTACAAACAGCAGCCGCCTACGGGCGTTGCGCGAATCGCCGACCAGGATTGTCGGCCTGCGGGTGAGTATCTCCACACGTTGGATCATACGCAACTGCCGGGAGGGTGTCCTTCGATGTTGCGCAAGGCCCTCGAGCAACTGCGCGATTTCGTGAACGCGGTGCGTCGTTCGTAGAGGGTTTTACGAGCTTGCCACAACATGCGCATACTCATCGCGACCATCACGGCTGGGGCCGGCCATCTCCAGGCCGCCGCCGCCCTCCAGGAAACCTGGCTTCAGGCCCGCCCAAAGGATGTCGTCGAGCGTCTGGACCTCCTCACCCTTTTTTCTCCGCTCCACAAAAAAATCTACAGCGAGGGCTACGTCAAACTGGTCGCCCACGCCCCGGAACTCTGGGGCATGGTCTTCAACAAGATGGACAACCCAAAACTGGTCCGAAAGCTGGCGCGATGGAAAAACGCCATCGGCTCCGGCAGTTCCCACAAATTCGCCCGTTTCGCGCGACAATTCGCCCCCGATGCCGTTCTCTGCACCCATTATCTCCCCGTCGAGTTGCTCGGCGGTCTGCGCAAAAAGTGGTCCGGCGCTCCGCCTCTCACCGTCAGCATTGTCACCGATTTCGAGGCCCACGCCCTCTGGATGGACGGGCACGTGGACCTCTACTGCGTCGCCGCCGAGGAAACCAAAGCCCGTCTGGTGGCGCGCGGCGCCGAGGGCGACCAGGTGCTGGTCACAGGCATTCCCATCTCCGCGAGATTTTCCGGGCGGGTGGACACCGCCGCCGCGCGCAAACAGTTGGGTCTGCGCGATGATCTGCCCATCCTCCTCGTCCTGAGCGGCGGCTTTGGCATGGGGCCGGTCGCCGAAATCCTCGCCGCGCTCGACCTGATTGGACGTCCGTTTCAAACCCTGGTCGTGGCCGGACGCAATGAGCAGCTTCGCCGCGATCTGGCGGCGCGGGACAATCGTCATCCCACCCGCGTCCTGGGCTTCGTGACCAACATGCACGAACTGATGGCCGTCTCCGATTTGCTCGTCACCAAGCCCGGGGGCTTGACCACCTCCGAGGCGCTGGCGATGGGCAAACCGTTGTTCATCCTCAATCCCATTCCCGGCCAGGAGGCCGCCAACAGTGATTTCCTTCTCGAACGCGGCGCGGCCGCCAAAGTAAGCCGCGTGTAGGATCTTGCCTTTCGACTTGGCGAGTTGCTTGGCTCCAAAAAGCTGGCCGGAATGGCCCGCGCGGCCAGAGCCTTGGGCCGCCCCGCCGCCGCCGCCGACATCTGCCGCGCCGTCGCCGCGCGCATCGCCGCCCGGCCCGCGGTGTAGAGTGCTCCCAAGTTGGTCGAAGCCGCGCTCCGGGCCGCCGTGGCGGCGCGACGGGGATTGCGATTTTTCCAGAATGTGGGAACATTCCCTGGGATGACCGTATCTGAATTCCAATCCGCAAAATCCGGGGAGAGGCTGTTGTTCTGGGCGCTGGCTATTTCGCTGGCCGTCCACTTGGCGGCCTTTGGCGGCTGGAAGTGGAGCCAAACCCACCCTTGGTGGCGTCACATGCGCCTCCCGGATTGGATGCAGTTGGAACGGAACAAATTCGTCGCCTCCATCGCCAAGAAGCTGCCCGTCCCCCCCCAACCGCCGCAGCAGACGCCCATGCTCTACATTGATGTGGATCCGGCCCTGGCGTCCGCCGAACCGCCGCCCAACGCGAAATACTACAGCTCGGCGGACACCCGCGCCGCCAACGCGGAGATCAAGATTCCGTCCGCCGTTCCCGACATCCCCGGCACACAGGACAAGATGATGAAAACCATCGCCCCTTCGCCCAAGCCCACGCCGTTGCAGCCCTCGCCCCCGAAACCGGAGAGCACGCAAACGGCGGAGGCAAAGCCGCCCCCCAAGCCGGCTTACGCGCCGGGGGACCTGATCGCGGCCAAGGCTGGGGAGAAGATGCAAGAGACCAACGGGACCTCCCCCGATCCGGGCGCGGCCGCGAAGGCCCAGCCAGCGCATGAGCGTCCCCGCACTCTGGCGGAAGCGATGGCCAAAGAGGGAATTCCGGGGGCGCGAACCCGCCAGCCAGGAGGCGTGGCGCAATTGGCGCCCGATTCCACGATGGATGCCTTGAGGACGCCCTACGGAGATTATGACCGCGACTTTATTGACGCGGTTCGGAGTCGCTGGTACGAGTTGTTGGCGGACCGCCAGCCCAATGTTCCGGGCAGGGTGGTTTTGGAATTCGACTTGCATCCCGACGGACGGATCACCGACATGACCAATTCGGTCAACGAGGTCAACCTGCTGCTGGAGACCTTTTGCGAGTCCGCGGTGCTGGACCCGGCCCCTTACAAGCCGTGGACGGAGGAAATGCGGCGTCTGATCACCAACCCGCGCCATCTGGTATTTACTTTTTATTACGAGAACGACTGAGGTGAACTTGGTCTGAATTGAGATTAGGATTAGGATTAGGAACAAGATTCAACATGGAAGACATTATTATTTACACATTGGTGCTGACGTCGGTTGTGGGGCTGACCATCATCGTCGAGCGCGGCTGGGCGCTGCGCGCCAGCAGGATCATCCCCTCCGAGGTGGAGGCGGCGCTGGAGACCTGCCGCGCGGAGGGCGACCTGCCGATGTTGCGCGGCATCTGCCAGCAGCATCCCTCGCCCCTGGGCCGCTTGTTGTTGCAGGCCGACCAGCGGCGCGGCTGGTCCAAAGGGGAGAACGCCAGCGCCCTGGAAACCTCCGCCCGCCATGAAATCGCCCGAATGGAGCGCCGGCTGGTGATCCTGGAAATTGTGGTGGGCGTCGCGCCGTTGCTCGGTCTGGTGGGGACGATCTATGGGTTGATCGAGCTTTTCAGCGGCCTTTCCCAGACGGGCATGGGCGACAACAACGCCCTGGCCCACGGCATCGCCCTGGCGTTGAACTCCACGCTGCTGGGGTTGCTGACTGCCATCCCGTCGCTGATCGCCTGGAGCTATTACAACAAAAAGGTCGAAAACTACGCGGTGGAAATGGCGGCCTTGTGCGACCGGTTTCTGATGCGGGAGTACCACCCGGATGAGGCGGCGGAAATCCCGGACGCCCAAACCCGCCGCCTCCCCTCCTAGCCATGCAATTCGCGGTCCGCAAACGACGGCAGGCCCCGACGGTCATCATCATCTCGCTCATTGACGTGCTGATCGTGGTGCTGATTTTTCTGATGGTCACGACGACTTTCAAGCAGCAGCCGTCGGTCAAATTGGTGTTGCCCGAATCCCACGGGCCAAAAGTCGGCGCGACGGAGAACGCCATCATCGTCACCATCCCCAAAGAGGGTCCCATCTATTTGAAGGACGAGGCGGTGACGATAAACACCCTGCGCGACAAGTTGATCGAGGCGGTCCGCCAGAACCCGCAGATGACTCTGGCGATCAGCGCGGACACAACCGCGCCCTTCGGCCAGTTGATCAAAGTGATGGATGCGGCCAGAGACGCGCACATCCCGGTGGCCTACGCGTTCACCAAGCCGGCGCCGTGAGTTACTTCATCAGTTCTTCGGCGATTTGCACGGCGTTGAGGGCCGCGCCCTTGAGAAGCTGGTCGCCCGCCACCCAAAAACAAAGGCCGTTGTCCAGCGCGCAGTCGAGCCGCAGTCGGCCGACTTGACAATTATATTTGTCAGTGGCGCGGAGGGGCAGAGGATACTCGCTTTTGGCGGGATCATCCACCACGTCCAGGCCGGGGGCGGCGCGCAAAGCCGCGCGCGCGGCGTCCAGTGTGACTGGTTTGGCGAATTCGGCGCTGACGGCCACCGAGTGGGCGCGATAGACCGGGACGCGCACGCAGGTCACGCTGGCGCGAAAGGCGGGATGATGCATGATTTTGCGGCCCTCGTTCTCCATCTTCGCCTCCTCCTTGGTGTAGCCGTTGGGCAGAAACACATCCACCTGCGGCAGGACGTTGAAAGCGATTTGATGGGGATAGACTTCGCGGGTGACCGGCTTCCCCGCCACGATTTGCTCCACCTGGCGCCGCAATTCCTCAATGGCTTTGGCCCCGGTGCCGGAGACGGCCTGGTAGCTGGAGGCGAAAATGCGCGTGACGTGGAAGGCCTGATGCAACGGGTACAGCGCCATCAGCGTGATCGCGGTGGTGCAGTTGGGATTGGCGATGATGCCGTGGTGGCCCTTCAAATCGGCGGCGTTGATTTCCGGGATGACCAGCGGGACCGAATCGTCCATGCGAAAGGCGCTGGAATTGTCAATCACAACGCAGCCGGCTTTGGCGGCGATGGGGGCGAATTCCTTGGAAATCGAGCCGCCGGCGCTGAACAGGGCGATGTCCATTCCGGCAAAAGAATCCCGCGTTAATTCCGCGACAGCGATCTGCTTCCCGCGAAAGGGCAGTTTCTTGCCGACCGAGCGCGCCGAGGCGAGCAAAGTCAGTTGTCCCACCGGGAAGTTGCGCTTCTCCAGCGTCTTGATCATTTCCAGGCCGACGGCGCCCGTCGCGCCGACCACAGCCATATACGGTTTTGATTTCATAAATGGGCGGGGAATATAACCGTTTCCAGCCGGGTGTCAATTCTGCCGCCCGGTCGCTGGTGTTGTAGTTTGAAATTCATGGATGGTCGCCGATTCTCTGACTATGCGATTTGGATTGAAGGGCCAACCACCATCGTCGCATTGCAACAAGAGACCAAACCGCCTCCACAACCCCAAACGGCCAGGCTCCCTGGAGAAAACCGTAGATGGAGCCGAGGACACAGGACACCGCAAAAGCCAGGATGAACCATCGGCTGCGAGCCTCAAGCGCGTAAAAGATCAGCATCGCTGTGACAGCGAACAACCCGAAAAGCGTCAGTTTATCCATGCCCCCTTTCCATCAGTTGGAATGTGACCACAAATTCATTTTGGATTGTTTGTCAATACGAATTCTAAAAGCCCGTTAGTGCCAAAGCGGATAATGGTGCCTTTCGGCCTTCCATCCACTTCACGCGTCAATTGTGCCTCCGGGGCCTTTGAAAGTGGTCCCAGGATATAGACTTCGCCTGCAACCGAACTGAGCCAACCATTGGAGGCGACATAACGCTTTAAATACGGAGCAAGGTCTTCCTTTGTCGCCACAGACAGACCATTGGCCCCATGCTCAATACCCCATTCCTCTTTTGCAGAGTCAATCAGTCTCAGATTGTGCTCAATCCCACTGCTTATTCCCGGACCACCCGTGACGTGGTTTTTGGGCCAGTATAAAATAACTCCCACGACCAAAACACACGCAAGGACGACCCAAGCTGCGGTCAATCGAATCGCTGTCTGATTTCTTACACCCATGTTCATTCGCATCACTTCGTCGCTCCGGCTCAGGCGGCAAGGAATATAGCCGTTTTCAGCCGGGTGTCAAATCCGCCACGCTCTCGGTAGTGTCTCAATTCTGCTTTTTGCGGTTTCTAAAGCAGTCAAATACGGCCGAAACGAGGCAAACCGCACTTGAACCAATAGTAAATATCCAGCAATAAAATTCCAGAATAGAGATTAACTCAATTTTGGGAGCGATCCAGATACGTGACCCTTTTCTGTCGAGACAAAAAAGGACTGTTGTGACAATCGTAAAAATGGAAGCCGAATATCCAGCCCAGTGAGATATTTTAGTGGTCTTCATTTCTTCCCCTCGCTTCCGCCGCTATCGCCACCTTGACCGCCGTTTGCGGTGAATTCACCGGCGGCAGTTCCAGCACGGTCCCAAAGCCTTGGGCTTCGTCGTCTTTGGCTTCCAGGTCGCTCCAAGCGTTGGTTTTCTTGGCTTTCATTTCTGGTTGGAAGAATCTGTAGGAATTTCAAATTAAGCAACCGCCGCGCCGGCTCAGGCGGACGTGGATTTGCCGGATTTGGCCGGGGTTTTGGCGTGGGCATGGGCAGGCTGGGGCAGGGGAGCGGCTGGGGAAATTTCGCGGAGCTTCTTGATGATGGGCGGAAGATGTTTCAAGAGATGATCCACTTCCTCGTCGGTGTTGTAAATGCCCAGGCTGAAACGGATGCAGCCGCGCGCGCGGGCGGGACTGACGCCCATGGCGGTCAGGACATGGGAAGGCTCAAGGGAGCCGGTGGTGCAGGCCGAGCCGCTGGAGGCGCAGACGCCCACCTGGTCCAGCAGCAGCAGAATGGACTCGGCTTCGACGAAATCGAAGGCGATGTTGCTGGTGTTGGGCAGGCGCGGTTCTTTTGCGCCGTTGCGGATGGTGTTGGGGATGGTCGTGAGGATGGTATGCTCCATCCGGTCGCGCAGTGCGCGGACGCGGGTGTTCTCGTCCCGCAAATTAGCCAGGGCCAGTTCGGCGGCGCGGCCAAAGGCCACCATGCCCGCCACGTTCTCCGTCCCGGCGCGCCGTCCGTGCTCCTGATGGCCGCCCATGAGATAGGACTGGAATTTCACGCGCCGCTTGACGTGGAGCAGGCCGATCCCCTTGGGCGCGTGCAGCTTGTGCGCCGAAAGCGTCAGCATGTCCGCGTCCAGCGCCTTGACATCAATTTCCATTTTCCCGGGCACCTGGGTGGCGTCGGTGTGGAAGAGAACATTTTTGCTGTGGCAGATGGCCGCGATTTCCTCGATGGGGAAGATGACGCCCGTCTCGTTGTTGGCCCACATGACTGACACGAGGGCGGTGTCGGGGCGGATGGATTTGTCCAGCAAATGCAGGTCCAGCGAGCCGTCGGCGTCCACGGGGAGGAAGGTGACTTCGCAGCCCTGCTTTTGGAGGAACGCGCAATGCTTCATGATGGCCGAGTGCTCCACGGCGGTGGTAAGGATGTGGCGTTTGCCGGGATGGGTGGCCAGGGCACTGTGGAGGGCGGCGTTGTTGCTCTCGGTGCCGCAACTGGTGAAGACGACCTCCCGGGGTTCGGCGTTGATGAGGGCGGCGACTTTGGCGCGGGCGTGCTCGACCTCCTTGCCGGTCTGGCTGCCAAAGCGGTAGATGCTGGAGGGGTTGCCCCAGTGGTCGCTGAGAAACGGGAGCATGGCCTCAATGACCTCCGGCGCCACGCGGGTGGTGGCGTTGTTGTCAAAATAGTAAACTTTTTGCCGGTCGCTCATGTTTGGCGGGATTGTTTGAGTATGAATCTCACGGTGACAGATTACAGCCTTGAGGCGCGGAGTGGCAAAGGAAAAGAAAGCGGGGTGGCAGCAACATCCCTGCCGCCCGTCGTTTTCGATGGCTGGCGATGCGAGGAGGCGTGAAAAACACGCAAGATGAGGGGATAAAGGAGGGTTTGAACAAAAAAACACCACGATTATGCACGATTGGGCACGATTGGGGACGATTTCCGCCTTTGCCATCCACCGCCGCTGAAGCTTTGGTGGACAGGAGGCTACGGGGCGGAAAGGGGATGGCCCCAGGCCGGACACCGAGGCCCCAACCCGAAATGGCCATTTTTTGCCACTTGGAGGCATGGGGGAGCATTTCATGGTTTGACTGGCTTTGACAGGGTTTGACGCGGCGCGCGCCAGATTGGGCGGAAACGCCGCAGGAAGGGGCTGGCCGGGTCTGGCGGAAGGGGCGGACGAGCCGCAGGGGGGGCACGGGAAAAATTTGGGATTTGGATTCATAAAAATAAAACCTTTTTTTGGCTTCATTCACCTTCATTGACCTTCATTGGGGCGCTGCTGGGTTCAACGCAATGTCGCAAAGTCGCAAGGATGCCAGATCCCCTTTGAATGGCCTTTGTCGGGATGGTCTGTGTGCCACTTTGCCGCGAAGCAGCTTGCGCGGCGGCGGACGGGTGGCCGTCCCGGCCGGTTCTGTCGTTTGTTCCCCCATTTTTCATGCTGTTGTAAGGTGTATCACATAGCGAAGGATTTGTCAAGCTCAATCCTAGAAAAAGTTGGCGGTGGGGGCGCATTCCACGTGTTTGGGTGGCTTTTTCCTCATCTTCAGCCTGAATCTCAGGGGTGGGGCAGGATTAGGATTAGGATTGGGATTAGGATTAAGATTAGGAGGGGAAACCATAAAAGTGAAATGGTCGCCGCGGGGGGTGGATGAAAGAGGTTTGTCTCAGTTCGACGGTGTGTCGGCCGCCAGGGCCTTTTGGGCGGCTTGCTCCCATTGGCGGTTTAATTCCTGCAGACGGGCGGAATTGTCGGCCCACTCGCGGTTGAGCCGCATGGCATTGCCGGGCTGCTGATAGGCCTCCGGGTTCTCCAACTCGGCCGTCAGCTCCTT
>JBEKAN010000082.1:0-13221 GCA_050015895.1 Verrucomicrobiota bacterium | reverse complement strand
GATAGGGCGCAGCGAGTTTGTCAACGCGGCGGGTGATTTCGGCCAGGGTCATTTTGCGGCCCTCGGTGAAGGCGTAGGCGCTGTCGCAATACGAGCAGCGCAGGTTGCACGCCGTCAGGCGGATGAAAACGCAGGGCAGCCCCGCGAAGGTGCTCTCCCCTTGCAGGCTCAGATAAATCTCGTTGATGGTCAGCGTTGCAGACATGACGACTTAATTTCTTTCATCCAAAACTACCCATCTTCAGATTGGATAATCTCCTCAGGGTGCCGAAGCGCTATTTCTTTCAGATTCGATTCCCACCAAGGCGGAAGAGCTACGCTTACGGGAATCGCATTGAGCGCCAAAACAAGGCTGTTCAGTTGAAAAGTTCCAACGGAAGTTAGTTCTGCAGCCGTTGCAGCACCCCAAATCGCATCGAAAAGCTCCTTATCCATCAAAAGCTTCTTCAGATCATTAGCGTCTCCTGTGCCCGAACGTTCGTGAAGAACATGTCTAAACCAGAGCATTAACTCGAAAACATTCTCCTGAATAACAGGGTTGTTTGACGATTCCTTCAAAACTGCCAACACTTCCTTACGAACCCCACTCCACAAAGGACCTGGGTCCTTGAGAAGAATGCAGCGCGCCTGAAGTGATGCCTTTTCTTGCGTCCAGACCAGATCAAAGAAATCAGATTGGCGAAAACCGTTGACGACCTGTGCTGCCAATTTAGGCAGAACGGCACTGCATAAGCGTCCATGCAAGGCCTTTGCGGCTTCGCCCTCAAACCGATGCGATCCATAGTAGCCGTACGGAGACACAGCGTCAACCAAAGGTGTTGGGTCGCCCGCCCAACGATCTATAAGGTTTTTTAATAAAGTTTCGTTTCTCGTGCAAAAGTCCCTAATTCCCGGAGTGCTGCGTTTTAGGATAACTGTGAGCGTCTCAAAAATCTGGTCAATTTCCTTGGCAGGAAGCCTCGTAGCAGGTGGGCTGATTTGACCGAACTCCAAGACTAGACATTCCAGCAATGAAATTAGCGATTGAGCCTCATTAATCAGCGCCGGTATCTCCGTCTGCGTGCGAACCTGGTCCACCTGACGAAGAACCTCTGCGTAGCGTTGTAGCGCGGCATTCAGAATCTCCACAGAAACATCCGCACGGGACCTCTCGACTCTCTTCGAGTGAGCCCTGACCGAGTCAATCACGTTTTTGCTCGTCGGGTCACCATTCCATGCGCTGAAAAATGCATCAAACTCCTTCCACGTCACGGCATGCGGAGCTTCCGCTAGGTCCATTTGGTAGGTAAAGTTTTCGACACCTCTGAACCAAGAGACCTTTTTGGAGAGCTCAAGCATCGCACTGATAATTTCCGCTTTCTCCGTTGGGCTTAATGGCACACCAAGAGTCACAGCAACGCTTTCAACATGCGCTTTGATAGCCTCGTTCAGCTTAGCCTCTTCATCTGTCTCTTCTTTACTCATGAGCGACATGCTTGATATTTGATCCCAGAAGGACTCGCTGTTGAGCAACGCGTGAGCAATCCGAGGTTGACGAATCTTGAGGACATTTGCTGTAAGGATGATGTTCCAGTTCAATTCATCCTCTCGGTGTCGTTGAATTTGCGGCTCCAGAAGAGCGATGAGGCGAATGAACTGCCTCACTGCTCTAGGATTTTGAGGCAGCAATGAAACCGCTTTTTGCAATTCCTGCGCTGGAACATATTCGCAGTAGTGTTTGGAATCCGCGAGAGCCAACCTGGCAAGGTTTTCCGGGGACGGCAGGGGCAACCACCGCGGATAATCTATGATCTTCTCGAGGAATTTGAGCCCGTCCCCAAACCCCGGATGGTACTTTCCCAACACTTCGCCAACCACGATGGGGTCGAAGGCGCAGATAAACGAAAAGCCTGGAATGTTCATCAGCTCTTTAAGGGCAAATAATATCTCTGGAACCAGTTCAGGCGCGGTGCGGTCGAGGTCGTCAATAAGGATGATGACCCTTCTGCGGCCTAGGGTCTCCTGTAATGCTGCGAGGTCTTCTTTGCTAAAAGAGAGGTGCTTCTTTACAAGTTCAAGGCCAGATTCCAGAACTTTTCCAGCCTGTTCATTAAAAATGCCAGCAACGGCCACACCAACTGCTTTAGCCCTTTCGAGCAGGGCCTTTTGGCGTGCCTCAAAAGCTCCCTTTATCGCTCCGAGTTTGGTTTCCAAGTGCTTGAAGACGGTAAGCACGAATGCTCTCCACAATTCTGCCTTCGTCGAATATTCCCAAGGGTCAAACGAGATAACGATGTTCTCCTCCTTGGACGCCATCAGCTCAATCATTTTCAGGACGGAAGTTTTGCCGGTTCCCCACTCGCCATAAATGCCCACCCGAACCGACCAACCTGATGGGCCTGTTGTCGCGATTCCGTAGATTTCGCGAGCAACCGCCCAGCGATTTAGATAATCGTTCTCCCGGCAATCAATAGCCGCATCAAACCCTTGATTCTTCTGATTCAATGGCGAGGAACTCATAAAGTGTGGTTTCTCCCTTCCGAGATTCTGGTTACGGGCGCCTCCTCGCAGGCCAGAAATGCGCCCAGAGCGTGAAACTGGCAGTCAAGATCGTGGCATCCCTCCTTGTAAAAATCCGTGTGTTTCGCGCTCCTTGGGACACAAAATTGCCATCTGGCCGACAGCACTTGCTCGGCCAACTGGTTCATCGTATCAAATGACTGATCGAGCTTGGAAGGCATCCGGGAAGATGATAACCATATGCGGGGGGGAGTGGCAAGCGCCGCAGTGCCGGACTCGAAGGGCGAATGTTCGTCGTTGCCGCGCCTCGGCATCGGTTTGATGTTTCGTTTGGACGGGCGCATCTTGGCACTACCCCCATTGGAGGCAACGAACCCCTCACCCTTTCCCTCTCCCGCCGGGAGCGGGGATGGGACCGTGAACGTGACGCCTTTGGCGATTTTTGGCCCTGTCCACCGCGCGAGGCGAGGGAATTTGCATATCGCAGGGTGTTGGTTGCAAGATGCGCCTGGTTTGGACTGCATGCTCATTATTGGTTTGGAGTGGACGGATGGGAGAGTTCGAGGCGTTGACGCTGGAGGCGCAACCATTCGGCGTACTGATCGCGGCGGCGGAGATCCACAACGTCGCGGCAGAGGGTGCGCAAGCGTTTCATGTGTTCGCCCTCGTCCACATCGTCGCCCAAGCGACGAGTGGCCACGGCATACCGGGCGGCGACGAAGGAGGCCAGATGGTCGGTCACCGTCCCCTGCCCTGCTTGGGCGAGTTCGCGGGATTGGGCGACGAATCGGCTGGCCTCGGCGAGGGCGGATTGTTCGATGAGCCAGGCGCGGTGGGCGCGCTGCTTCCAACTGGAGAGGTTTCGTTCGGTTAAAGGGCTGCCGCCAAACGAAGCGTCCAGCACGAGATTGACTTCCGGGAGGGAATTGAGCCAAGCGATGATATTGGCGCCTGTTTGGTGATCCCGCAGACGGGAGTGGACCTGCTCGCGGATGTGATGTGGCAGGCGGGAGATTTTGCCGTGGGGGATGGGGTTCATAGGGTGGAATGAGTGAGATTCAGAAGGAATAAGTGGGATTTAGGAGGATGATTCGGAGAAAATGGATAAAAAGGACCAAAAGGACGGAATGGACCAACGAGGGCAGGCATGGGCGCACAAGAGGCGCAAAAGGCGCGGGTCGCCTCATCCAGAGCGGTGAGTCTGAATTGAGAATTTGTCATTGGAGATTTCTCATTTGTCGGCCGGAGCGGACGAATCGAATCGGTTTTGTGTGGATGGGGTTCATTTTTAGATGAGGACGGCCCAGATTTTGTTCTCCGGGGGGTGCGAGGCGGCGGCTTCGAGGGCGGCACAGGCGGCCCAGAAACGGTCGGCATGGCTGTTGTTCTGGCGCTCGCCCTCGAAACGGATGTTGCCGGCGGCGGTGACGGTCTTGCGGATGGACCGGAGGTCGGCGGCAATGAGGCGGTCGTCGGGAATACGGATGGTCTTGTCCTCAAAGGCGGAACGGAGTTTGTAGGCGAGCTTTTCTTTGAGTTGGGCAGTGAATTGGAGGCCTTCAACGCGGTCGGGGCCGAATTGCTTTTTGGCGCGCTCGACGAATTGACAGCCGAGACCTGTCTGGTCAATGCAGGCCCGCCGAACTGTTGGCAGGGCCAAGAGCTGATAAAGCTCCTTTTCCTGGGCGTCGAAGGTCTGGCGGTCGAGGCAGATCACTTTGCGGGTGTAGAGGACATCGCCGAGTTTTTCGAGGACCCAGATTACGGTGAGGTCGTGGAAGCGGCCGATGTCAACGCCGATGTAGAGGTCGCCCTGGCTCCGCAGGAGCGTCGCCCTACCGAAATCAGTTTCCCATTGTTCACCCGGCTGGTATTGGCAACTGGCGATGAGGTCGTAGCTGAGGAAGGCGGCTTGGTCGTCACCCGGCTGGCAGAGGAATTCCTGGAGCCAGGTTTCCTCGTCGGGACAGCCGTCGCGAAGGGATTGGAGGAAATCGTCGTCGGACCATTTGAGGCGGTCGTCGCCGGGATCGGCGGCGGCCCATTTGGATTTGAGCTTGGCAAGAAGACCGTCCTGGACGGCGTCCTGGATGGTGACGGTGTGGAGGCTGAATTTTTTGGGGTTGCCCTTGTGCTTAATTTCGTTGACGAGCTGGTTGAAGAAGTTGCCAGTGCCGCGATGGGTGGAGATAATGTCCATGCCGCCGGACCACATTTGGCCGGGGTAGCCGACGGCGAAGAGTTGGCGGTTGGCCGGGTTGAGGGCGAACTCGTCGAAGAGGCGGTGGCCGCGTTTGCCGGCCTGGGCGTCGGGGTTGGAACTGAGGCAGTAGATGGAACGGCCGTTGGCGAAGGGCAAGACATGGGCGGAGATTTTGCCTTGGAGGTCGAGGACGCGCTCGGACATTTCGCCACAGGGGGCGTGGAGGAGTCTGGCCCAGGAAGCGCAGTCGGCGCCGAAAAGGCGGGCCTGGAAATCGTCGCGGCTTGTGACCCAGGCATCGAAGGGTCTGGTTTTCGCGCCAGTCTTGATGACGAGGTCGCAAGCGGCGGTGAGACTGACGCCGATTTGGCGGGATTTTTCGAAGAGACGGTTGCGGGAAGGGTCTCTGATCCAGCGGGTCTGGTAGGGAAGGAAGAATTTGGACATACGGGAATTAGATTAGGATTAGGATTAGGATTACGATGAGGATCAAAAGAGGTTCAGATCTTCGGCGATTTTGGCGATGGTTTCTTTGGTGAAGCCGCCGTCGTGGGGGCGTGGATTGAGGAACTGGTCGTATTTGCTTTTTTGGGCGGCAAGACGGTCCTGATGTTTTTGGGAGGCGAGGTTGACCCATTGGCGCTGGATTTGAAGCCATTGGGCGTTTTGATCGCCGCGACGCAGGCGGACGAGGTGAGTGGATAATTCCTCGACGCGTTGGAGTGGCACAAGGGAATCCTCCTCGCTGGAAGGCCCCCCATGGCCAGAGGCATGGCGTGCCGGGGGCCGCAGCCATACGGCGGCCAGAGCGGCGGCAAGACATGCGGCCAACTGCTCGGTGAGTGGAGAAGTGGTGGCGAGGTTGAGTTCGGCAGAGTTGGCTGCCAGGCACTCGGCGGCTTGGAGGGTTGTGGCGTGAAGGCGGGAATCGCGGTAAATGCAATGTTGCCAGGTATTCAGGTCGTCCTCGTTGACGGGTTGGCCGGCAAAGGAGCCTGCGGTCAGGGATTGGACATCGGGGTGGGAATTGAGCCAGGCCAGAATGGAAGGGCTGGCTTCGCCGGATTGGAGTCGGTGGTTGATTTGGGCGCGGATGGGCGCCGGGATAAGGGAAATTTTCATTTTTTTGGTTTAATTAGATCATACTTTTGAAAAAGTTCCTTCCCACGGTGGGAAGCAACTCGATTTTTGGGTTTTGCTGGAAGTGGCTGGTGTGGAAGGGTTTGCGTCAAAAAAGCGGTTTTTGAAAAACCTGGACGCAAAAATAGTTTTTGGAAAAGTGTCCAAAAGCTGCCAAAGGAAAAGCGGGGAGGGGACTAAATGGCCGGACTGGACTTAATGGACGAAGTGGACTTGGTGGACCCTGTGGACGACCCTGCATGAGAACTTCCGGTGACCATCAGGCGTTTTTCCAGAACGATTTCGTTGATCCAGCGCGGGGGCAGATGCAAGGCCCGCGCCAGCCCGTTGTGGGAGAGGCCAAGGAGGTTCATAAATTCTTCCCAAAGAATTTCGCCCGGATGGATCGGGGGGAGTTTCTTGGATTTCATCCAGTTCAGGCTGTGATCCGGGCCGGGTTCACGCCGCGATGGGAACTTTGACCGGCGAGAGGGAGCAGGGTTTGACTGTGCGGGCGATGCGCGCTTCCAGTTGGTCGGCTGCGGCCTCAAGATCGTAAAAACTCTGCAGGTCAAGCCACCAACCCGGGCGCGTGCCGAAATAGCGCGAGAGCCGCAAGGCGGTGTCCGCCGAGACAGCGCGTTGCCCGCGCACAATCTGGCTCACCCGCATGGCCGTCACGCCAATGGCTTTGGCCAGCGCGGACTGGCTGAGTCCCAGGGGTTCCATGAAATCATGGAGCAGGATCTCGCCCGGATGAACCGGCGGCATTTTCTTGGTCTTCATAATTCAGTGGTAATCCACAATTTCAACTTCATAGGCGCTGCCATCGCTCCACCGGAAGCAAATCCGCCACTGGTCATTGACGCGGACACTATATTGCCCGGCGCGACCGCCTTTCAGAGCCTCCAAACGGTTTCCCGGCGGCAGCCGCATGTCGCGCAACTCCCGCGAGCGATGCAATTGCGTGAGCTTCCTCAGGGCGACACGCTCAATCTGCGGAGGCAGTCCATGGTCGCGTTGGCGTTGCCAAAGGCGTTCTGTCTTCCGGCAGGCGAAGCTGACAATCACCATGCCAATTTATCGTTACGCGATAAGATGTCAAGAGGCGGAATTGGCCCTGAATCTTCAAGATTGGAACCTCTGCAACCGTGAATGCCCCAAAGGTAATCCACATTCCGGAAAAATCGTCAAATTATGGTCTGGTCGCAATTCAAGTGCAACCCATTGCACTGCAAGGAGTTAAAGAGCAAAAACAGAAAGTAGAAAGCAGAAATGGAAACGACACGACGTAGCAAGATGGCACGACCCCGAGAAACGCCCCAACGAGGCGAACAGAAGCTGCGAGTTCGGTCGCGGCAAGTGCTTCATGCCTAATCCTGCCTCTTCTGCGCGGTTCCTTGCCTCGCCGCTCATCAAGAACGGCGGGTGGCCGGAACCTTCTCCTCCAAGGCAGCCTCATGAATCGCCTCTGCCTTGGGTTTGGGCCGGCACAATCGCCTCGACTTTTCCGGGGGCCGAATCCCTAATATCGGGCATGGATATTTATGACCATCCAACCTTTCAAATGGCCTGCCAGCAGTTTGACGCGGTGGCCGACCGGCTGGAAATCCCAGCGCACGAACGGGGACGGCTCAAATACCCCAAACGCGCGATGACGGTCGCGCTGCCGGTGCGCCGCGACGACGGCTCGACCCAGGTCTTCGCCGGTTACCGGGTGCAACATCATTTGACGCTGGGTCCAACCAAGGGCGGCTTGCGCTACCACCCGGATGTGACGCTGGGGGAAGTGGCGGCGCTGGCGATGTGGATGAGCTGGAAATGCGCGCTGACCGGCCTTCCCTACGGCGGCGCCAAGGGCGGAATCACTTGCGACCCGCGCAAGCTCTCCATGTCCGAACTGGAGCGGCTGACGCGGCGTTACACGCAGGAGATGATTCCGTTCATCGGCGAGAAAGTGGATGTGATGGCGCCCGACATGGGGACCAATGAACAGACCATGGCCTGGATGATGGACACTTATTCGGTCCACGCGGGCCGCGCGGTGCCGGGGATTGTCACCGGAAAGCCGGTCAGCATCGGCGGCTCGCTGGGGCGGCGGGAAGCCACGGGCCGCGGGGTGGGATACCTGATCAACCGCGCCCTGGACACCATCGGGCTGGCGGCGGGCAATTGCCGGGCGGTGGTGCAGGGGTTCGGAAATGTCGGCTCGGTGGCCGCCTTTTCGATGGCCAAATACGGGGCGCGGGTGGTGGGTGTGAGCGACGCCGACGGGGGGTTGTTCAACGCGAAGGGAATTGACCTGTGGGAATTGGAGAAGCACGCGGCCCGGCAACGAACGGTGGCGGGTTTTCCGGGAGCGGAGCCGGTGACGAACGAGGAGTTGCTCACGCTGCCTTGCGAGATTCTGGTTCCGGCGGCGACGGAGCGGCAAATCACCGGCGCCAACGCGGGCAAAATCCAGTGCCGCGTTCTGGCGGAGGCGGCCAACGGCCCGACGACGCCGGAGGCGGACGCGATCCTGGAGCAGCGGCCGGAGATTTTTGTGATCCCGGACATCTTGTGCAACGCGGGCGGGGTGGTGGTGTCGTATTTCGAGTGGGTGCAGGATTTGCAGAGTTTTTTTTGGACGGAGACGGAGGTGATGGACAAGTTGTTTCGGATTTTGGAGGGGGCGTTCGTGCAGGCGCTGGGGTTCAGCCGCAAGCAGGGGACTTCGACGCGCACGGCGGCGTTGTGCCTGGGGATCAAGCGGGTGCTGGAGGCGAAGAGGGTACGGGGGTTGTTCCCGTGAGAGGGAAAAGGCCAATGGCTAAAAGCTGAAGGCTAAATGAAAGGAATTTCTAACATGCGAATTTATCGGCGGAGCAAATTGCGGGTGGCGGCTTTGGCGGCGGGCGTCGTGATGGCGGCCGGCTGGTTGGGATTTGTGGCGCGCGCGGGGGACGGGGGACAGACCAACAGCGCGGCGCCCCCGGCGGCTCCGGCGGCGATTGTCAATTATACTTACGAGGTGGTGAACACTTTCCCGCACGACCCCAGGGCGTTCACGCAGGGGCTGCTGTTCCAGGACGGCATGTTGTTTGAAAGCACCGGCTTGTACGGCCAGTCGAACCTGCGCCAAGTGGAGCTGGCCACGGGCAACGTCCTGCGCTTCACGCCCGTGCCCGGCGAGTTTTTTGCGGAGGGGCTGGCGGCGATGGACGGCAAACTCTATCAACTGACCTGGACGAATGGCAAGGCGTTCGTCTATGACGCCCGGACACTTGCCAAGCAGGGGGAATTCAAATACACGGGGGAAGGCTGGGGCCTGACCAGCGACGACCATTGGCTGATCATGAGCGACGGCACCAGCGTGATTCGGTTTCTCGATCCGGCCACCTTCAAGGCGGACCATGCGATCAACGTGACGCGGAACGGCGCGCCCCAGACCTACTTGAACGAGTTGGAGTATGTGAAAGGGGAGATTTTTGCCAACATCTGGCAGACCGACTGGGTCGCCCGCATTGACCCGGCGACGGGCAGGATCACGGGGATGATAGACTTCAGCAATTTGCTCCCGCTGGCCGACCGCAAGCCGGAGACCGATGTGCTCAACGGAATCGCCTACGACCCGGCGGGGGGCCGCTTGTTCGTCACCGGCAAACGCTGGCCCAAGTTGTTCGAGGTGCGCCTGAAGAAAAAAGGAGCGGGAAATCAGTAACGGTAATGATCCGGCTTGTAAGGGCCGTCGGGCGAAACGCCCAGATACGCGGCTTGTTTGTCGGAGAGGCGCGTGAGTTTGACGCCGATTTTCTCCAGGTGCAGGCGGGCCACTTCCTCGTCCAGATTCTTGGGCAGCCGATAGACGGCGGGCTGATAAGTTTCCCTGTTTTTCCACAAGTCCAGTTGCGCCAGAACCTGGTTGGAAAAGGAGTTGGACATGACAAAGCTGGGGTGGCCGGTGGCGCAGCCCAGGTTGACCAGCCGCCCCTCCGCCAGCAGGTAGATGCTGTGGCCGTCCGGGAAGGTGTATTTGTCCACCTGCGGCTTGATGTTCAGATGCTTGACACCGGGGCGGGTGGTCAGACGGTCCACTTGAATCTCGTTGTCGAAGTGGCCGATGTTGCAGACGATGGCCTGGTCCTTCATCTTTTCCAGGTGGGCCAGCGTGATGACATCGGTGTTGCCGGTGCAGGTGACGTAAATATCGGCCCGCCCCAGGGTGTCCTCCACCGTGGCGACTTCAAAGCCCTCCATGGCCGCCTGCAACGCGTTGATGGGGTCAATTTCCGTGACAATCACCCGCGCCCCAAAACCGCGCAGCGAGTGCGACGAACCTTTGCCCACGTCGCCGTACCCGCACACCACGGCCACCTTGCCGGCGACCATGACGTCGGTGGCGCGTTTGATGCCGTCGGCCAGGGATTCGCGGCAGCCGTAGAGATTGTCGAACTTGGATTTGGTGACCGAGTCGTTGACGTTGATGGCCGGCACGAGAAGTTTTCCCGCCTCCTTCATCTGGTAGAGACGATGGACGCCGGTGGTGGTTTCCTCGCTGACGCCCTTCCACTCCTTGGCGACGCGGCGCCAGAAGCCGGGACGCTCCTGGAGGACGCGCCGCAAAAGACTCTTGATGACTTCCTCCTCGCGCGACGCGCCGGCGCTCTTGACCCAGCCGTCGCCATTTTCCAATTCGTATCCTTTGTGGATGAGCAGCGTCGCGTCGCCGCCGTCATCCACGATCAATTGCGGGCCGAGTCCGCCGGGATGCGAAAGGGCGTCCAGCGTGCATTGCCAGTATTCCTCCAAGGTCTCGCCCTTCCAGGCGAAGACCGGGACGCCGGTGGCCGCGATGGCGGCGGCGGCGTGGTCCTGGGTGGAAAAAATGTTGCAACTGGCCCAGCGCACCGAGGCGCCCAGCGCCGCCAGACTCTCGATGAGCACCGCCGTTTCCACCGTCATGTGCAGCGAACCGGTGACGCGCACCCCCGCCAGCGGTTTGCCGGGCGCGTATTTGCGCCGGATCGTCATAAGGCCGGGCATTTCGTGCTCGGCGATGTCTATGGCTTTGCGCCCGTATTCGGCCAGGCCCAGGTCTCTGACCTTGAAATCTTGTTTGCCCCCGCCCCCGGTTGCGGCGGGAGGCTGGGCGCGTTTGGCGCGTCGGGAAGACGACAGTTTGATGGCAGGCATAAGATGAACAGGTTTGGAGTTGTGTTATTTCGCGGCTTTTTTCAGCTCGGCGACCTTGTCGGTTTTTTCCCAAGTGATGCTGGCCAGGTCGTCAATTTTTCCGAAATGGCCGTAGTTGGTGGTTTTGGAGTAGATCGGGCGCAGGAGGTTGAGCTGCTTGATGATGGCGGCCGGCTTGAAGTTGAACACAGAAAGCACGGCCTCCTCGATCTTTTCGTCGCTGACCTGTCCGGTGCCCTGGGTGTCCACACAGACGGACACCGGGTCGGGATAACCGATCGCGTAGGCGAATTGGATTTCCGCCCGCGTGGCCAGGCCCGCCGCCACGATGTTCTTGGCCACATACCGGCCCATGTAGGCGGCGCTGCGGTCCACCTTGGACGGGTCCTTGCCGCTGAAGGCGCCGCCGCCGTGCCGGCCCATGCCGCCGTAAGTGTCCACTATGATCTTCCGCCCCGTCAGCCCCGTGTCGCCCTGCGGGCCGCCCACCACAAACCGCCCGGTCGGGTTGATGAGATACTGCGTGTTCTTGTCCAGCATTTCCGCCGGCAGCACCTTGCGGATGACCTCCCGGATGATGAAATCCCTGATCTCCTTGTGCTTGACATCCGCGGCGTGCTGCGTGGAGACCACCACGTTGACGATCCGCGACGGCCGCCCGTTTTCATACTTGACGGAAACCTGCGTTTTGGAGTCCGGCCGCAGCCAGGCCGCCAGGCCGCGTTTGCGCGCGCGGTTCAACTCCCGGCCCAGCCGGTGGGCGAACATGATCGGCGCGGGCATCAGCTCGGGCGTCTCGTCGCACGCGTACCCGAACATCAGTCCCTGGTCGCCGGCCCCCTGCTCCGCCGTCTCCTTGCCCTCCGCCGCCCGCGCGTCCACCCCCTGCGAGATGTCCGGGCTTTGCCGCGTCACCAGATTGGTGATGAACACCTTGTCCGCGTGAAACACATCGTCGTCGTGGACGTAGCCGATTTCGCGGATGGCCTCGCGCACCAGCTCGTTGATGTGGACCACGGCCTTGCTGGTGATCTCCCCGCCGACCACCACCATGTTGCTCTTGGCGTAAGTCTCGCACGCCACGCGGCTGCGGGGGTCGCCCGCCAGGTAGGCGTCCAGCACGGCGTCGGAAATCGTGTCGCACACTTTGTCGGGATGGCCCTCGCCAACCGACTCGGACGAAAAGATGAAAGATCGGTTCATGTTTGAATAGAGTTCACAATTACATATTGACGTATCTTGATAAGAAGATATATAACTGCCCCCAAGCGTCAACCTTTATTTGCATGTCCGCCATCTTAAAATCTCTGCGCGCCTTGTCCGACCCCACCCGCCTGCGCGTCATGGCGCTGCTGGAGCGCAACGAGTTGTCGGTCAACGAACTGCAGGAGATCACCCGCCTGGGGCAGTCGCGCATCTCCACCCACCTGGGCTTGTTGCAGGAATCGGGCCTGCTGGAGTCGCGCCGGGAGGGCAAGCGGACGTTTTACAAAATCGCCTCCCCGGCCGTGGGCGTGGCGGCGGAATTCATCCCGTTGGCCGTGCGGGGCGCGGCCGAGCTGCCGGATTACGCCGCCGACCAGCTCAACCTCAAGCGCGTGGTCCTGCGCCGCTCGCAGCAGGCCCAGCTTTACTTCAACCAGGTCGCCGGGCGCTTTGACCGCAGCTACGGGCCGGGGCGCTCCTGGCAGGCCTTCGGGCAGTTGCTCCTGCGCATTCTCTCCCCCGGCGTCGTGGCGGATTTGGGTTCCGGCGAGGGGCTGCTGGGCGAATTGCTGGCGCGCCGGGCCAAACACGTCATCGCGGTGGACAATTCGGAGCGCATGGTCGCTTTCGGCGCCAGCAAAGCCAGGAAGAACAAGATCAAGAATCTGGAGTTCCGCCTGGGCGACCTGGAAAATCCGCCCATTGACCCGTGCAGTGTGGATGTGGTGATCCTGAGCCAGGCCCTCCATCACGCCGCCAGCCCCGATCAGGCCGTCCGCGGCGCCCACGCCATTTTGCGCCCGCGCGGCCAGATCATGATTTTGGATTTGTTGCGGCACAACTTCGAGCAGGCCCGGCAGCTTCACGGCGACCGCTGGCTGGGTTTTGCCGAGAGCGATTTGCAGAAATGGCTCGAAGGCGCCGGCTTCAAAAAAATCGAGGTCACCGTCGTCGCCCGCGAGGAGGAACCGCCCCATTTCCAAACCATCCTGGCCGGGGGCGAGAAATAACCCCATTTC
>JBEKAN010000081.1:0-13262 GCA_050015895.1 Verrucomicrobiota bacterium | reverse complement strand
CGGTCGTATGCTACCAAGTTGGAGCGGCGCAATGACGGGACATTTACAGAGCTCATGAAACGCGCGACTCAGCATACATCCTCCGCAGCGGTTTTAGCTGTGGGGACCGAGCTTTCTCGGCGTGGATATGACGTAACCTTCACGCTCGGAAACACCCGTAAGGTGGACATGCTCTGCTCGGTTCCGGATGGCTCCCCTTTCAAGGTTCAAGTGAAGGGCATTTCTAATCCGAATGGCTTCTTTATCGGATTGGCTCATACCCCTCTGGCAGTTCGTCGCCGGGCAATGGGGGCGCATTGGGCACTTTGGCCATGATGCGGTCAAACTCGGCGAGGTTCGCCCGCTTGGCGCGCGTTTGGATGTCGTCACTGCCCTTCCAAGCAGCAAGCGGCGCAGAAAGAGCCAGGGCAACGATGTGGTCCATCGGAACGTGTTCGCGTTCCGCCGCCGCGCGCGCTTGTCGCGCCAAATAGTCTGGCACGTTTGCTTCGATTTTCGTCATATCGTCTGCCTCAAGATTTCCAGGAACTCAGCCGGGCGAACCACTCGTATTCCGAATTGCCCGGCGCGGCGCACATCCCGGACATTGTGCGTCACAAGATACACAACTTGGGCCTCTCGCGCCAGTTGAATAATTCCGTTGGAAATCACCAGTCCTTTATCTTCCTGTCGGACGAATTGACGGGGTGTTTTTCGGCGTTGAAGATCAGGGACCGTTCGTCCTCCTTGTCGGAGTCGAGCATCTGCTGGGCCTCTTGCAGGGTCATGGGCGCGGTCATGGCGGAGGCGGCTTGCTGGTTCTGATCGGCTGACTTGTCGCGCTGGTCCTCGCCCGCCGGCGTGGCCTGGCCGGATTGGTTCTGCTGGTCTTGTTGGGCCTTTTGAGCCTGCTTTTGCTCCTCCTGTTTTTGTTTTTCCTCGGCGGACTTTTGTTCCTGGGACTGGTCCTGCTGCCCCTGGGCGCCATTTTGGTCCTGCGGTTTCTGCTGGTTGCTCTGGTCCTGATTTTTTTGGTCCTGGTTCTTTTGATCCTGGTTTTGCGCGCCCTGGCTCTGCTGCTTCTGGTCCTTCTGATCCTGGTTCTTTTGATCGTTCTGCTGTTGTTGCTGCTGCTGTTGCTTGAGTTCCTCCAACTTCCTCTTGACAAATTCGAGGTTGTTTTTCGCGTCGGCGTCGTTGGTGTTGAGTTGAAGGGCCTTGGAGTAATTGGCGATGGATTGTTCCCAGCGTTCCTGCTTTTTCTTCGGGTCGGGAGAGGGTTCGCCCAGATGGTAAAGCGTGTTGCCCAGGTTGTAATAGGTGTGCTCCTGCGCGTTCACGTCGGAGATGATGTCCGGAGAGTTGAGAGCGGCCCCAAGGCGCTTTTCCGCGGCGTCGAGTTGCTTGGCGCGGTAGGCGGCGGTGCCGGCGTCGTATTGGAGGCGGTAATCGTTGGTTTTCTCGGCGGCCAGGCGGCTGTATTCGTCAAAGGCGCCCTGATAATCGCCGGATTGATACTGGTCATACGCGCCTGGGGACGAGGCGGAGGCTGGGAACGGGACCAGCAGCGCCCACAGAAGCGCCGCCGCCCCGGCCAAGGCGGGTTTGGAGGAGGCGGGTGCGGCTTCGGAGCGCCGGGATTTGGAGCGGTCGGGCAGCAAAAACTCCAGCAGGAGGCAGAGGATGCCGAAGGACAGGGGCCAATGATAGCGTTCGTGATAGACACGGGTGAGCTTGGTCGTGGACTCGGTTTTGGGCAGGGGCGCCAGTCCTCGCTGGTAAAGGACCCCCATCGGGTCGGCCCCGACCAGGGGCAGATAGAAACCGCCGGTGACGGAGGCGATTTCGCGCAGCAAGGGTTCGTTGAGGTGGGATTTGACCACATTGCCATCCTCGTCTTTGATGAATGAGGTGTTGCCCTTGTCGTCGGTCACCTGGAGCAATTCCCCCGCGGCGGTGCCCACGCCCACCGTGAAGATATGCACACCGTCCTCCGCCGCCTGCTTCGCGGCCCCCAGCGTTTCGGCGTCCGCGTCGTGATCTTCGCCGTCGGTGAAGAGGACGACGACTTTATGGTTGTTGTTGTTCGTCTCGAAGGCGGCCACGGCGGCGCGAATGGCGGCGGAGATGGCGGTGCCTCCCTGGGGAATGATCCCCACTCTGACCGCCTCGACGCTCTGGCGGAAAGCTTGTTCGTCCAGGGTCAGCGGACATTGCAGAAAGGCGTCGCCGGCAAAGGGCACCAAGCCCAGCCGGTCCTCCCGGGCCAGCCGCATCAAATCAAACACGGCGAGCCGGGCCTTCTCCAGGCGGTTGGGAACCACGTCGGCGGCCAGCATGCTGCGCGAAGTGTCCACCACCACCACGATGTCCAGGCCGCGCCGCGTGGCTTCCTCCCAGGTGAAGCCCCATTGCGGCCCGGCCAGGGCGGCCAGGACGCCCGCCACCGCCGCCGCCAGCAGGGCGAGGCGCAATTTCTGGCGCGCGGGCGAGAGGCCGAGGGTCAGAGCGGGGAGCAGGCGGGATTGGACAAAACGCGAGATCAGTTTTTGTTTGACACGCCACGACCAGAAGAAGAAGGCGGCCAGCAGCGGCAGCGCCAGCAGGAGCATCCACAGGAACTGGGGCTGGGCGAATCTCACGGTATTCACGGCAGTCTCCTCCACACGGTCTGGCCCAGGGCCAGTTCGAGCAGCAGGACGGCCAGCCCGGCCAGCGCCACGGGCCGGAAAAGCTCGTCGAAATGCTCGTATTTTTTCACTTCCACCTCGCTCTTCTCATAACTGTCAATTTCGGCGTAGATGCGGCGCATGGTGTCCGCGCTGTCGGCCCGGTAGTATTTGCCGCCGGTCATCTTGGCGATCTTCTGCAGCGTGTCCTCGTCCACGTCGGCCGGGAGATTCTGGTAAACCGTTTCGCCAAAGCGGTTTTTTCCGACCGGCATGGGCGCCGTGCCGCGGATGCCAATGCCAATGGTATAGACTTTCACATTTAATGTTTGCGCGATCTCCGCCGCTGTCAACGGGGAAACTTTGCCGGCGTTGTTTTCGCCGTCGGTCATCAGGATGATGATCTTGCTTTTGGATTGGACGTCGCGGATTTGGTTCAACGCGGCCATCAGGGCGGAGCCGATGGCGGTTTGATTCTCGTCAATCACGCCCAGATACAACCGCGCCAGGCTGGCCTGCAAGAAATCGTGGTCCAGGGTCAGGGGCGAGGCGATGAAGGCCTGGGCCGCGAAAACGACCAGCCCGATGCGGTCGCCGGGCCGGCCGTCAATGAACTTGGCCAGAACCTCCCGCGCCAGATTGATGCGGTTGACGCGGTGGCCGTTCTCCTGAAAATCCTCCGACGCCATGCTGCCGGAAAGATCAATGGCCACCACGATGTCCACCCCGCTGGCTTTGAATTGCGTCTCCCCCCGGACCCGCCGCGGCTGGGCCAGGGCGAGGATGAAGAGGATCAAGGCCAGCCAGCGCAGGGCGGCCAGAATGCGGCCCGCCCTGGATCGCTTGAAGCTGGACACCGGACGCACCAGCTCGACCGACGAGTAAAGAAAGGAGGCGCTTTGCCCCCAGCGGCCCTTGAGCCAGGCCAGCGGCGGCAGGAGCAACAGCCAGAAAAGGACGCATGGATGGGCGAGGGTCATTGCACGACGGATTGCGGAGCGCCGGAGGGAGCCGGCGGAGGGCCGGCGGGGGTGTTGGCGAGGGAGGACTGGATGCTTTCCGGCACCAGGCGCGGTTCGGTTTCATTGACGAGCCGAAGGGCGGAGTCATACAGGCCGCGCAGTTCCATTTCGGTCGGCTCGTATTTGGCGAATTTAATCAGGTCGCAAGAGGCCAGAAAATTCTCCAGGCTTTTCTTTTGGTCGCGGGTGAGCAGGAGGGACCCTTGCAGCTCGTAAAGAAACTCCTCGGTCGTCCGGTCGGGCGCGTGGAAATCGAACCGCTCCTCCAAATACTCGCGGATGGCGGCGGAAACGAGAATGGAAAACGGCTTTGGCTCGCCGATCATGGCCAGGGCCTGCTCCAGCCGCCGGCGCGCGCGGACATGCGGCGGAATGGGCGGTGGCGGAACGTCCCGCTTCTTCCGCCGCCAGCGCCAGCCAAAATACGCGGCCGCCAGCAGGGCCAGGACCAGCGCCCCCCAGAAAAACCAGGCCCAGCCGTTTGGAATGTAAATCAGCGGCTTGGGCGCCTCCTGAAAAAGGGGCGCCGCCGTCGCGCCGTTGGTGGCGGGCGGGGGCTGGGCGGGGACGATGAGGGCCGAGGTGTTTGTCATGGTCATCCGTGACGCCGGCGTTTTTCGCGCGTCTCAAAAAAGCGGCCCAGGGCGGCGGCATAGGGCTGGTCGGTGCGCACCTCAATGGCGTCAATGTTGGCCCCGCGCAGAGCGCGCAGCAGTTCGGATTGCTGGCGGGCGCGGCGCTCGGCGAAGGCCCGGCGCTTGCGGGCGTCGTGCGTGTTGATCTCCACCAACTCCCCCGTCTCCGCGTCCGTCAGAACCAGCCGCCCCAGTTCCGGCAAATCCATCTCATAGCGGTCCACGACCGGGATGGCGATGACGTCGTGCCACCGGTTGGTCTGCCGCAGCGCCGGGAGGGAGCGGGGTCCCAGAGTCGGCGAGAGCAAATAGCCCGTGCGCGGCTGGTCGCGGCTTTCGGAGGAGGAGGAGGGGCGCTGCTCGAAGAGGAAATCGGAGATCACCACGACAATGGCGTGGCGGCGGGCCAGGCGGTTCAAGACGTCAATCGCCTCCTGGAAATTGGTGCCGCGGCGTGCGGGCTGGAAGAGGAGGATTTCGCGGATGACGCGCAGGACATGGCGGCGCCCCTTTTTGGGCGGGATGTATTTCTCCACCTCCTCGGTGAAGAGGATCAGGCCCACCTTGTCGTTGTTGCGGATGGCCGAGAAGGCGAGGACGGAGGCGATCTCGGCGGCCAGCTCCCGTTTGTTTTGGGCGCCCGAGCCGAAAAGCCCTGAGGCGCTCAAATCCACCAGCAGCATGAGCGTCAATTCGCGCTCCTCGACATACTTCTTGACAAAAGGATGGTTCATCCGGGCGGTGACGTTCCAGTCAATGGATCGGACCTCGTCGCCCGGCTGGTATTCGCGGACCTCCTCGAAATTCATGCCCTGCCCCTTGAAGACGCTGTGGTACTGGCCGCCGAGGGTCTCGGTGACCAAACGGGTGGCGCGCAGCTCGATCTGGCGGATTTTCTTGAGGATTTCGCGAGGAATCATGGGAGAAATTGAGAATTGAGAATAGGGAATAGGGAATGACGGAGACGGAAAATCCCCGCTTGCGCGCGCGAAAGAACGCCATAAACTGAATCAATGTCTTTGGCGAATTTCTTTTCCGAGGCGAAAAAACTTCCGTTCGATGAACGGGTTGAACTCGCACATCGTCTGTGGGACGAATTCATGGATGGCTTCAAAGGCTGGAAAGCGCCTCCAATCCCCGAAGGCGTGTTCGCCTGGAAAACTTTGAAGGCTGAAATTGATGCAAAGTTAAGTCGTAACGACCGAATCGAACTTGCGCAGCGAGTTTGGAGCAACATCATCGAAAACGGATATGATTGGGAACTTACGCCGGAACAAGAGGCAGAACTGGATAGGCGCGCCGAAGAGACCTTGAGACATCCTGGACGTGGAATTCCGTTGGAGCAAGTCTTCGCTGAAATTGAAAAATGCTTTGCGGAACGCCAGAAACGGACAGGACGGAGATCTGCTTCAGGGGGAGCGTAGCCGCCCCGGCTACAGTTTAGCGCGCCCCCGCGCTGAACTTTTTGCGGACGAACGACCGGATTTGTTTGCGCGCTGTTGTCTTGAACATGCCAACGACGAGGGCGTCGTCGGCCGCACCCGGGGCGGGTGCGCTCCCCAGACTTGGCCGCGATGCGTTGTGTGCGAATCTCGAACCTCTGGATTTTATTGCGAATATCGCCGGGAATCATCGTTGCGGAATGAATGGTTTACAAACTTCTAAAACCGTCGAAATTGCATCTTTCAGAGGTAGCCTGAAGAACTCACGATCTTTATTTTCTCGAAATGCTTGGAGCCTTTGATGAATCGCTCTTTCCGCTGAATCACAATCGGAAACCGCCTGCACGAAAGCCACAACAAACTCGCTTGGTACTCCAGTTGCATTCGACAATTCGGCCGCTCGTTCTTTTGGATCACGGTTTGTCTTTCCAATCTTAACAATGTCCCTCATCGACCGATTTATCAGAATATAGATAAACTGGTCGTTTTCCAAGTTGGTGGAATAGGACTGAAACAAACCACAATCGGGACATTGCTTAGCTGCGATGGCGAAAGTCGCACCACAATTCTTGCATCGGCTGAAGTTGACGCTGTTGAATGTCTGGCATTGGGGACAAGCAACCAAGCTTTTGCTGAAGGCAGATTGACATTCAGAACACTCCGCGAAGAGATCTTCGTTCACGAGTTTACAGTTCGGACAACGCTCGGAGTTGTTGACATAAAAAACTCCGCATCTGGAGCAAGACCGAAAGAATTTGGGATTGCGTTCGCTACAAAAGGGGCACTTCAGGTCTTCATTGTGGAATTGCTCTCCACAGCGCTGGCATGTGCAGATCAGATCGTTCTTCAAACCGCACGTTGGACAGTCTGAATCTTCAATTGGATAAATGGAGCCGCATTGGCATTTAATTATACGAGCGTTCGACATATTTGCGTGGAATTATATGCCGTGAATCAGGTCAGGGGCGCTTCACACCAGAATTGCGGCTTCCTCGTAATCATTCTGAGCGGCGTTGCGGGCGTCCTGGCGGTTGAACTCCAGCGCCTCGCCCAATGCGGAGCGCAGGTTTTTCAGCAGCTCGGCCTTCGTTTTGCCCTGGCTGTTCACGCCAGGGATTTCTTCGACCCAACCAATCCACCAGTCGGAATCCTTTTTGATCACTGCGGTGAATTTATGTTTCATGTTGTCAAAGTAACAGATTTTACGGCACAGGCAATTCGTTGAAGATCTTGGTGATGATGGTCTCGCTGGTCTTTTCCTCCGCCTCGGCCTCGTAGGTCACGGTCACGCGGTGGCGCAGCACATCCATACCCACGCTCTTGACGTCCTGCGGGGTGACGTAGCCGCGCCCGCGCAAAAAGGCGTAGGCCTTGGCGGAGAGCGTCAACGCGATGGTCGCGCGCGGGGAGGCGCCAAGCTGGATCAGCCCCTGCAATCCCTCGATCTTATAGACGCCGGGATCGCGCGTGCAGCAGACCACGTCCACGATGTAGTCCTTTACCTTGTCATCAATATAAATGTCGTTGATCACCTGGCGGGCCTCGAGGATTTCCTTGGCGGTGACGACGGGGCTGGCGGTGGGGGCGGCGTTGGTGCGGGCCATGAGGTCCAAAATCTGACGCTCCTCCTCGCGCGAGGGATAGACAATCTTGAGCTTCAACATGAAGCGGTCCACTTGCGCCTCCGGCAGCGGATAGGTGCCCTCCTGTTCGATGGGGTTCTGAGTGGCGAGCACCAGGAACGGCTCCTCCAGTTTGTAGGACTGGTCCCCGATGGTGACCTGCTTCTCCTGCATGGCCTCCAGCAGCGCGCTTTGCACCTTGGCCGGGGCGCGGTTGATCTCGTCCGCCAGCACCAGATTGGCAAAGATCGGCCCCCGTCGCGTGGTGAAGGCGCCGGTCTGGGGATTGTAAATTTGGGTGCCGATCAGGTCGGCGGGAAGGAGGTCGGGGGTGAATTGCAGGCGTGAAAACTTCACGTTCAGGCAGGCCGCCAAGACCTTGACGGACAACGTTTTGGCGAGGCCGGGGACGCCTTCCAGCAGGACGTGCCCGTTGGCCAGCAGGCCGATGGCGAGCCGTTCGACCAGATAATTCTGGCCGACGACCACTTTGCCAATTTCATTGAAAAGCGGGCGGACAAACGCGCTGGCCCGCTGCACCTCGTCATTGATGGCGCTGATTCCAGTATTCATAGTTTACAGATAGAAAACGAGTATTCCTAAATGACAGCAGAATTCCAAATTTTGTTCAGAAAAATCAAGGATTTTGCGCCTCGGGCCGCCCATGTTTCCCAGCCCCCCGGAGGGTCAGCGTTCCGCCGCCGCCAGTTCCTCCTCGAAATCCACGATCTCCTGGATCTGCGCCAGGAACCAGCGGTCAATCTTGGTGAGTTGGAAGATCTCCTCGACCGTGAAACCCGCCCGCAAGGCGTGCCGGATGAAAAAAACCCGCTCGGCGTTGGGCGAGCTGAGTTTCTGGCTGATGACCTCCCGCGGAAGGAGGTCGCGGTCCTGATACACCGTCGCGCCAATGCGCCAGGGCCTGCCGTCGCCGCCCAATCCCGACCTGCCGATTTCCAGCGAGCGCAGGGCCTTTTGCAACGATTCCTTGAAGGTGCGCCCGATGGCCATGGCCTCGCCGACCGATTTCATCTGGGTGTGGAGGGTCGGATCGGCCTGGGGAAATTTCTCGAAGGCGAACCGCGGCACCTTGGTCACCACGTAATCTATCGTCGGCTCGAAACTGGCGGGCGTTTCGCGGGTGATGTCGTTGCGGATCTCGTCCAGCAGATACCCGACCGCGAGTTTGGCGGCGATTTTGGCGATGGGAAAGCCGGTGGCCTTGGAGGCCAGGGCGGAGGAGCGGGACACGCGCGGATTCATCTCGATGATCACCATGCGCCCGTTGTCCGGGTTGACGCCGAATTGGATGTTGGAGCCGCCCGTCTCCACCCCGACGGCGCGAATCACGGCGAAACTGGCGTCGCGCATGATTTGATATTCCTTGTCTGTCAGGGTCTGGATGGGGGCGACGGTGATGGAGTCGCCGGTGTGAACGCCCATGGGGTCGAAATTCTCGATGGAGCAGATGATGACACAGTTGTCCGCCTTGTCGCGCATGACTTCCATCTCAAATTCCTTCCAGCCCAGGAGCGATTCCTCGATGAGAATCTCCGAAACGGGCGAGAGTTCCAGTCCGCGGCGCGCCATGGTCTCGAATTCCTCGCGATTGTAGGCGATGCCCCCGCCGGTGCCGCCCAGGGTGTAGGCGGGGCGGATGATCAGCGGGTAACGAGCGATCCGCTCGGCCACCGCGCGAGATTCCTCCAAACTGTGCGCGGTGCCGCTGATGGGAACGTCCAAGCCGATGGAGAGCATGAGGTCCTTGAAAATCTGCCGGTCCTCGCCGCGCTCGATGGCGGCGGCGTTGGCGCCGATCATTTCCACGCCGAATTTTTCCAGGGCGCCGCTACGGGCCAGGGCCATGGCGGTGTTGAGGGCGGTCTGGCCGCCGAGGGTGGGGAGCAGCGCCAGTTTTCCCCGCGCGCCCGTCCGCCGGAGCTCCTCCACCTCGCGGGCGATGATTTTCTCGACCGCCTCGGGAGTGATCGGCTCGATGTAGGTGCGGTCGGCGAATTCGGGGTCGGTCATGATGGTGGCCGGATTGGAATTGACCAGGATGATGCGGTAGCCCTCCTCGCGCAGGGCCTTGCAGGCCTGCGTCCCGGAATAGTCAAATTCGCACGCCTGGCCGATGATGATCGGCCCCGCGCCGATAATCAGCACCGAATGAATGTCTGTTCGCCTGGGCATGACGCGGGCCAAACATTACGGCATTTGGGGGCGGTTGCCAGCGTTTTTCTCGCCGCAGTGTCGGAGGCGGCCCATCTGGACACCGCCACCCCGGGTTTGGGTCCTTCAGCCGTCGTTGCGTTCCTCCTTGGGTTTGGATTCGCGCGAGGCGCGCAATTGGAGCGTAAGGGTCTCGGCTTCCTCCAGCCATTCCAGTTTTTCCCGGAAGGGGGTTTGCAGGCCGAGGAGCAGGGTGTGGAGTTCCGCGCCTTCGGAACTGCACCAGCGCCAGCCTGGGTGGGCGTAAAGTTCTTCTTTGGTCATCGGTGGGGGTCCAGTTTGCGAAGGGCCTGGATGTCGAGCAAATCCCGGTCGCGGCCCGCGGCCCGTTTCATCGCCAGAAGGGCTTCATATCCAATAATGGTGGCCTGCGCCGTCTCCGTGATGTTTTCCCGTTTCGCCCGTCCATATTCCAGCGCAAAGTCGAATGGTTCATAAACGAAAACGTCAACGGGTGTGCGCCCGTGCTGGTCGCTCCAAAACTGCAAAACGATCATGTTTTTTTCCCGGCGCCACGTTTCCCGCGTCGTCGGGTCGGCAAATTGTTCCGGTGTCACCGGGATGACCATCTGGTAGCCGATGCTTTGCAGTGCCCGCACACCGCGAAGGATGTTTTCGGGTTCCAAGCCGATTACCAAGTCCACGTCGCGCGTCAAGCGCTCGTACCCGTGGGCGTTGACGGCGAGACCGCCGACGATCAAGTATTGCACTTGCGCGCCATTCAAGGCCGTGACAATGGCTTCAACGCTGCGCAATTGCATGGGTCAATCGCGCAACCACATGGGTGGCCGCTGTTTTGAAATTGTCATTTTCTCCGTGCCCATGCGCCGAGGATTTTCCGCCAGTTTGCTGAACGCCTCATCCAAACGTTGTTGCAATTTCGCGTCCCGGATTTTCCTCAGGGTCCGTTCGACCGACGGGCGGATTTCCAGCCGATAATGGCTCATGACCAACCCAGCCGTTTGCGAGCCTCGGTCCACGGAATGTTTTCGCCGCGTTCCTCCAGCGCGTGATTTGCCGCCTCGTTGTCGCGGCGGTCCTCCTCGCGGCGCAATTCCTCCCCCACGAACTGGTAAACCTTCCGTCGCTGAACCTGCGGCAGCTTTTTGATTTCAGAAATGACTTCAACCGCGCTCATGAATTGAATCTAACCAAGTCTGTCAAAATTTCCAGAACTAATCTCCGCTTTCAGCGGCTGTTTCAAGACGAGCACGCCTGGACGGTGGCCTCCAAGCTGGCCGCGTCCTCGATGTTGAAACTTCGCGCGCCGGCGTCAATGCGCTTCAAAAAGCCGCACAGCGTCGTGCCGGGGCCCAGTTCGATGAAACGGGTGAAACCCTGCTCCAGCAAGTGGCGCATCGAATCCTCCCAGCGGACTTCCGAGGTCACCTGCTCCACCAGGCGCGAGGCGATCTGGTCGGGCGTGGTGTGGGGGCGGGCCGTGACATTGGAAATCACCGGCAGCGCCGGGGGGCTGGCGGGCACGGCGGCCAGCAGAGCGCGCACCTTCGGACCGGCGCCGGCCATGAGGCGCGAGTGATACGCTCCCGCCACCGGCAAAGCCACCGTGCGCCTGGCGCCGCGGGCTTTGGCCAGCTCGCAGGCGCGCGCAATTTTTTCCGCCTCGCCCGAGATGACGATCTGCCCCGGGCAATTGAGATTGGCCACCTCCACGCCGGTCTCCGCGCAGACGGCGCGTGTTTTTTCCAGGTCAAGCCCCAGCACCGCGGCCATGGCTCCGCAGGTCGCCTCGCACGCTTCCTGCATGAAGCGCCCCCGCTGCCGGGCCAGCTTCAATCCGTCCTGGAACTCAAAGACTCCCGCGGCCGTGAGAGCCGTCAATTCCCCGAGCGACAACCCCGCGGCGGCCTGGAAGGAAAAGCCCGGCGCGCGCTCCCGCAGCAGTTGGAGGGCCATCCAGCTCACCAGGAAAATCGCGGGCTGGGCGTTTTCTGTTTTTGTCAATTCCTCCTCCGGCCCGTTGAAACAGACGGCGGGCAGATCAAAGCCGAGAATGGCCCGGCTTTGGTCCAGCCAGGAGCGGGTGGAGGGAAACCTCGCGGCCAAATCCTTGCCCATGCCGGGGTACTGGGCGCCCTGGCCGGCGAACAACAATGCGGTTTTCTGCGACATGCGCGCCACTTAAACACGAATCAGATTATCTGGCAATGCCTCACCGCCCAAACGGGGGCGGAGGGACGATTTGGACCAGTCTTCGAGCCTCCTGGAAGGTGGTGACCTCCTTGTCCAGCGGCAGCAGCGCCCATTTTTCCGGGAAGATGAAGCTTTGCCCGGCGGCCAGGTTGGTTTCGGGACTGATGGGGTCCAATTCCGTCAGACGCCGGTCGAAATAGACCTCCACGGAGTTGCCGCCGTCGCTGTAATCCCCGCCGGGCGAGTATAAGAAGTATTTGACAAAGAGAAGCGCGCCCCGCGCGTAGGCGATCCATTGGGCGTCGGTGTCCGCCCCGAACCGGGTGACGTTGCCGCCGGTCTGGGCGACCAGCACGCCGTCCAGCACGCGCACATCGGGGGAGTCTGGGAAAGCGCCGTCGTAGAAATTTGTTCCGGGGGATTCCCGCCATTGGGACCATCCGGCTTTGAAGCGGCTTTTTTTGTTGAGCGGGAAAAACACAAAGCCGCCGCCCTTGCAAAGGGTGTGATCGGCCAGGCAATAGGAGACGGGCTTGTCGGAGACATTGCGCATGCGCTGGACCAGGCCCAGTTCGCCGGTGTCGCCGGCGAGGACGAAATCCTTGTCAATGGCCACGCCGAGGGCCGCGTCGGGCGCGCCGAGAAGCTTGACGGAAAAGAGGGCGTCGGACTTCCAGCGCTGCGGGGCTTGCAGGAGCCGCCAGTGGGCGGGAAGGGAGCGCGAGTTTGGGCCGAGGTCGCATTGATAGCCGCCCAGGAGCAGGTCCTGGGCGTTTTCCGCGAGGGTGGCGCCCTGGGTGGCGGTGTTCTCGAAGAGGATGTTCTGGCCGTTAAAGCTGAAATGGGCGACGCGCCCGCCGACCGCCGGCACCACCACCACCTGCACGGGCGTCTCGCTGGCGTTGAGAAAGACGCAGTCGCGCCATCCGGTGTAGGTCCGGGTTTCCACGCCGGCGGGCAATTCGTTGGTGTCCTGGGCGCGGAGAACCGGGGCGCAAAGCGCCAGAGCGAGGAGGATTGGCGCAATGGGCCGGCGGGGGGCGGTGTGGCGCTTCATGGCTGGCCAGATCATGGAATGGATAGTCATGGTTCCGTGGACAAAGGACAATAGAGAATAACCAGAGGCCAGACCAGCGAGGCGGGCATTTTTTGCCATTTGGAGGCCTGGGATTTGATTCGGCGAACCGAACCAGCGCATCGCCTTGGATTGGGTTCTTGTTGGTCAAACCTCCTTTTCTGGTTTGACTGGCTTTGACAGGGTTTGACGGAGCGCGGTTTCCGGGTCTTTTTCGGCAATGTCTGGTCAAACTGGATGCGGTCCGGGATTGGACCGATTTTTCCATTTGGATTCATAAAAATTATTTTTTGGCTTAATCCACCTTAATCCTAATGCCTTTCGGAAATTCCCCTGGGTTTTGACGGGCTGACGGCTCTTCGGGGCACACAGAGGTTATTTCTTCTACAAAAGGGGCACCGGATTTAGATTTCGCTTGTGTCTATGATTTAA
>JBEKAN010000080.1:0-13467 GCA_050015895.1 Verrucomicrobiota bacterium | reverse complement strand
GCCCGGACGGGAAGGGCGCGTCTTGGCCCGATCAAGTCGCTGGCGCTTGGTTGCGCCGCATTCCTCCTTTTTTTGTCCCCCGCCCGCGCCCAGACGGAGACGGTGGCCGGGCCGCTCTATTCTGATTTCCGGCTGACGTTGGATTCCGGGCGGCGGCAGGAAGTGCTTGGGCCGCTGTTTTATACGGAGCAATCGGACGCCCACGACCAATGGGCTTTGGCTCCCCTCTTCAGCCACACCCGCACACCGGCAGTGGACTGGACGGAGGCGGACTTTCTGTATCCGCTGTTCACCTGGCGTCGGTTCGGATCGGAGTACCGGGTGCAGTTCTTCCAGTTGTTGAGCCTGTCCGGCGGGAAGACGCAGGAGGGGCCAGACTTTGACCGTTTTACGGTGTTTCCGTTGTTCTTTGAGCAGCACTCGACCAATTCGAGCCTGGATTACACGGCCCTGGTTCCCTTTTACGGGCACCTTCGAGACCGCCTCTTTCGGAACGAAATCCAGTTCGTCCTCTTTCCGCTCTATTCGCGGACACGCGCAAAGGATGTGGTGACGGACAATTATCTGTATCCATTGATCCATTTGCGGCAAGGCGACCACCTGCACGGGTGGCAATTCTGGCCGTTTGTCGGCGCGGAGCACAAGACGCCGACTTTGGCCACCAACAACCTCCAGGAAGTCCAGACCGTCGGCGGGCATGAGCGGTTCTTCGCGGCGTGGCCGTTTTACGTCAAAGACCTCTCCGGGCTGGGCACCACCAACCAGGCGGAGCGCCTGCTGGTATTCCCCTTCTACAGCTCCCTGCGCTCGCCGTTGCGCGACGAATCCTCCTACGGCTGGCCCTTCGGCTACTGGCGGGTCGAAGACCGCGACAAGGATTATCGCGAGCAGGATTTCCTCTGGCCCTTGTTTGTGTTTGCGCGCGGGGGAAAAACAGAGACGCGGGTGTTTCCTTTCTACAGCCACGCCGCCGCCGGCGGATTGGAGAGCGACTTTTATCTCTGGCCCATATACAAGCACAACCTCATGGAATCCGGCACGCTTGAGCGGGAGCGGGTTCGGATCGCCTATTTCCTGTACTCCGATCTGCGGGAGCAACTTGGCACCAACGGCCCCTCCCAGCGCCGCGTGGACTTCTGGCCGTTCTTCACGTGGCGCCGGGACATGGACCAGACCCGGCGGCTGCAAGTGCTGGCGCCGCTCGAACCGTTTTTCTCCAACAACCGCGGCATCGCGCGCGAGTATTCCCTCCTGTGGTCATTGTGGCGGGCGGAAAGAAATGGGAGGACCGGCGCGTCCAGCCAATCCCTGCTGTGGAACCTGTACCGGCGCGAATCCACCCCGGAGTCAAAAAAATACTCGCTCTTCTTCGGTCTTTTCCAGTATCAATCCAGCGCCCAGGGCGCGACCTGGCGCGTGTGCCACGTTCCCATAGTAAAACGGGCGGCCCGCGCCGCCGCGCCCGGAGGCTGATATGTTTCAAAACATAGGCGAAATCATAATGTTGTTCTGGCGCACCCTGGCCGCCCTCCCGCTGGCGTGGCGCCAGCGCGCCAAGGTTTCGGACCAGGTTTTTGAAATCGGCAACGGCAGCCTCCTGATGGTTTGCGTCCTTTCCCTTTTTATCGGCGGCGTCCTGGCCTTGCAGACCGGCCCCGAGCTGGTCAAACGGGGGCTGAACTACATTTTGGGCGGCATGGTCGGCCTGTCCGTCTGCCGGGAACTGGCTCCGGTCTTTATGGCCATCCTCATCGCCGGCCGCAGCGGATCGGCGATGGCGGCGGAGATTGGTTCGATGCGGGTCTATGAGGAAATTGACGCCTTGCGCACCATGAACATTGATCCGGTGAGCTATCTGGTCCTCCCGCGCCTGCTGGCCATCGCGCTGGCTTTGCCGACGCTGGTTCTCTTCGCCATTCCCGTCGGCTGGCTGGGCGGGGCCTTGGTTTCGGCCTCCAACCGGCATATCGCCGTGAGCTTCGCCATTTATTTTCAGAATCTGCGCGAGGAGGTGGAGCTGAGCGACATTTTCAACGGGCTGTTCAAATCTTTTATTTTTGCTCTGGCCATTGGCGCCATCTCGTGCCACCAGGGGCTGATCACCCGGGGCGGGCCGCGGGGGATCGGACGCAGCGTGACCAAGGCGGTGGTCAACTCCATCGTCATCATTCTGATCCTGGATTATTTCGTGACGCGGTTTTTAGCCTATCTCCAACCATGAGCCTGCCCGCCGCCCCAGCCCCCCAAAACGTCTTGGTCGAAGTCCGCGACTTGCACAAGAGCTTCCACGGCCAGGAGGTGCTCAAGGGCATCACCTTCAAAATCGCCCCCGGCGGCATTTTCGTCATCATGGGGCCAAGCGGCAGCGGCAAAAGCGTGCTCCTCAAGCACATCATCGGCCTGATGAAGCCCGACAGCGGGCAGATCCTCATCCAGGGCCGGTCCATTGATTCCCCGGATTTGCGCGACAAATTCCGCATGGCCATGGTCTTTCAGTCGGGCGCGCTGCTCACCTCCTTGACGGTCGCCGAAAACGTGGGGCTTTACCTGAGCGAACACCAACTGGCGCCGCCGGATCAAATCGCCCGCGTTGTGGCCTCCAAACTGGCCGCCGTCGGCCTGGAAGGCGTGGAGGACCGCATGCCCAACGAACTTTCCGGCGGCATGCAGAAACGGGTCGCCATCGCCCGCGCCCTGGTGGGCGATCCGCAGTTGATCTTGTTTGACGAGCCGACGGGCGAGTTGGACCCGCTGATGGCCGTGACCATCGGCGAGGAAATCCTCAAACTCAAAAGCCGCACCCAGGCCACCTCGATCGTCGTCACCCACGACCGCAGCCTGGCCTTCGGCATCGCCGACGGGATGGCGATGATCCTGGAGGGCCGGATTCTCTTCATCGGCGCGCCCGGCGAGTTGAGAAGAAATCCCGATCCGCTGATTCAACACTTTCTGCAGGCAGAACTTCCACCCCTGAACCCCAATCCGTCAAAATTATGAAAGACTCCGTCGAATCCCGGCTCGGCATGTTCTTCGCCCTGGCGATCATAGCCGCCCTTGTGATAATGGAATCCCTCGGCACCTTCGCCTTCTTCAAGCGCGGCTACCACTTGCACGCCCGGTTCAAGAATGTCCAGGAGCTCAAGGTGGGCGACTCCGTCAAAATGGGCGGGGTGCAAGTCGGGCGGGTGGAGGACATCCAGCTCGTCCATTCGCTGGCCGAGGTCACGGTGAATCTGGACCGCAAGACCGAGGTGAAGACCGACAGCAAGGCCGCCATCAAATTCACGGGCTTGATGGGGCAGAACTACTTTGACATTGGATTCGGCACCTCCGCCGGCATCCGAGCCGAGGATGGCGCCACCTTGGAATCGGTCGAGCAGCCCGATTTGAGCGAGCTGATGGTCAAAATTGACAGTGTGGCCACCGGCGTGCAGAACCTGACCAAGAGCTTCAGCGGCGAGCAAATTGACAAGCTTCTCGGGCCGCTGACCGATTTTGTGAAGAACAACCAGACCAACCTCACCGACGGCATCAGCAACATCAAGACCATCTCCGGCCGCATCGCCGAGGGCCAGGGAACCCTGGGCCTGCTGGTGAACACGAACGACTTGTACATGACAGCCCTCGTCGTCGTGAGCAATCTGCAAAGCACCTCCGCCGACATCCGCAATTTGTCGGTCCGCGCCGGCGTCCTTTTGGACAACGCCAACCGCACGGTCACCAACGCCAACAACGTGATCAGCCAGGTCAACTCCGGGCAGGGCACCCTGGGCAGGCTGGTGAAGGACGACGCCCTCTACCGCGCCACCACCAGTTCGATGACCAACCTGAACCAAATCCTCCAGAAGATCAACCAGGGGGACGGCACGGTGGGCAAGCTGATCAACGACGACAGCACGCTCAACGACGTGAAACTTTCCCTCCAAAAACTCGACAAGGCGACCGACAGCCTCGAAGACACCGGCCCCCTGAGCGTATTGGGAACGATGCTCAGCAGCTTTTTCTAATATAGTAATGGTGTTCCTTGCCATCATTCAATGGCATCCGCGGCTGGCGCCTCTGTGGTGCGCGGGGTTGCTGCTGGCGGTGGCGGTGTGGGGATGGGTGTTTTGGCGGCGGGTGCGCCGGCGGGCGCGCTCGGCGGCGGGCTGGCTGGCGCTGCCAAAGTGGCTCGCCCTGGCGCTGCTGCTGCTGGCGCTTTTCAACCCGGTGTCCACGCTCCTGAAATCCGAGCCGGCCAAAGGCAAGCTGCTGGCCTTGGTGGACTCGTCCTCCTCGATGGATGTGGCGGACGATTACCGTCAGTCGCGCGCGGCCCGCGCCCAGGCCATAGCCGGCCAATGGAGGAAATCGCTGCCCGCCGGGGTCACGCTGGACGAGTTGGCGTTCGACACCACGATTCACAAACCGGGCGAAACGGCGGCGGCGGGCGTTCGCGGCACGGATCTGGGCGGGTGTCTGCTGGCGCTTTCGGAGCGCGGCGATTTGGCGTCCTATCTCGGGGTCGTCCTGCTCACCGACGGCGGAGATGAAGTGATCGAAGACCCGACTCTGCCCAAGATCCCTCTTTCCATCGTGGGCATCGGAACGGACCCGGCGACTTGGAATGATTTGGCGATCACCGACGCGCAAGCGCCGGCGACGGCTGAGAAGGACTCCAGTTTTGAGATCAGCGCGGACATCCAGGCGCGGGCCGGACATGGCGGGGGTTTCCGGCAGGCGGTTGCGCGCGCTCATGTTTTGTTGGAGCACGCGACGGGCGGGGGCTGGGAAAAAATCGGCGAGGCCAGCGTGGACCTGTCCAATTTGAGCGCCCGCGCGCGGCTCCCGGCGCGGAGCAGCCAGGTGGGTTTGCAGCGCTACCGGATCACAGTCCAGCCGGTCAGCGGCGAGCTTTCCACGCTGAACAACTCGCGCACGGTGAGCGTGGATGTGGAGAAGAAGGAGCTTCACATCCTGTATTTCACACTTGAGCTGGGACAGGAGTTCAAGATGTTGCGCAACGAGTTGGCGCGCGACCCCGGCCTCTCTTTCACCGCCTTGTTCCGAAGCGCGGGCGAGCGCTTCACGCTGCAAGGCGACCGAGTGCCCGGCGATGACGCTCTGGCGGCGGGCTTTCCGGCGACCAAAGACGCGCTCAAGCCCTACGACGTGATCGTGATCGGTTCCTTTCCCGCCGGGGATCGCGCGCCGCGGCAGATGCAGGCGTTGCTGCAATATGTCGAGGAGGGCGGGACGGTGATTTTCCTCGGCGGCGACGACTCTTTCGGTCGCGGCGGTTATGCGGGCAGCGCGCTGGATGTTCTTTTTCCCTGGCGGCTTTCGTCGCAGGAACCGGCGCCGGCGCAAGGCTCGTTCGCCGTGCGCGTGCCGCCCATGGCATCGGGCCACCCCATGCTGGCGACAGTCGAAGAGACGGTGACGCGCGCGTCGGCCCGCCTGGACAGCGTGAACCGGGTGGGCGAACTGAAGCCCAACGCGACCGCGCTGCTGACGGCGCAGACGGGCGACCGCGAGGTGGCGGTGGTGGCAATGCAGCCCTTCGGCAAAGGCAAGGTCATGGGCATCGCCACCGACACCTTGTGGAAATGGGCGTTGCAGCCCGAACCGCTCCGCTCGACCTACGGACTTTTCTGGCGGCAGGCCGTGCGCAATCTCACCGGTAAAACCGAAGGCGGCCAGAATCTGGCCGTGCGCTGGGACAAGGACTTTTACCGGCCCGGCGACCAGGCGACCGGGGAGATTCGGGTGCTGGGCGCGGGCGCGGGCGTGTTGCGCCTGAGCGCATCCCTGTCAAGAAACGGCCAAAGCACGGCGGTCGAGGTGACGCCGCTGCCAGCGGGGGAGCAGACCTTTGAAGTCAAACCGCGCTTTCGCGACCGGGGCGATTATGATTTTCGTGTGGTCGCTTATCAGGGCGACCGCGTCCTGGAGGCCTACGAAAAAGCCTTTGCCATTGGGCCGCGGGTGGAGGAGGGATCGCGTCTGGAGTTGGACGAGGTGTTCCTCAAACGGCTCGCGACCCTCGGCGGAGGCGACTATTACCGCGAAGACGAGGCGGGGCAATTCCCGGAGCGGGTGGCCGGCCTGCCTCTGCGCAAGGTGGCGGTCGGGGAATCGGCGCTGGTCGAGGCGGGGCCGTGGTTTGCGCTGGTGTTCCTGGCTATCCTGGTGCTGGAATGGACGCTGCGGCGCAAGGCCAACTTTTTCTGAGGAGGCGGAGGAATACGTCAATCATGGCTCATCTGCGCGGCGAGGAGAGGTTCTGCCTGTACCATCCGGTCACATTATTTTTTTTCACCTTAATTCACCTTAATTCACCTTCATTGAGCTTCATTCGGCTTCAAAATCCGGCGATGGCCAGATGCCCGTTTCGGCCGGGAGGGGACCCTTTGGGGGTCTGGAGCCGTTAACCCGTTAGAAAGGAATTGGGAATAGGGAATGAAGAATAGGGAATGGGGAAAGCGGCCACACTGGCCCATAACTGCCTCAGAATGAAGGACTTGCGGCGATGGGATGGAGAGAACCCAGAGGGGCCAGCCGCAATCGAATCCGGAATTGCCCGCAGAATGACGCAGATCACGCAGAAAGGGAGGGACGTTCATCTTCCGCGTCAAACGTGGCCTGATCACGCGGGTTTGCTGCCGGAATGTTGACATGCAAGGGACCGCCCCTTTTCCGAGATATCCAATGATCTGCATCTCATTCGCGAGCGGCGCGGTTTAAACGCAAAGACGGCAAGTCGCAAGAAAGCAGGAGGATTATCGTCGGAAGTTCCTCTGGCTGAACCATTTCTGCTTACCGCGCGTTTGCAGCACAGGATATTTTGGCGGTTCCCCACTTCTGCATAAAGGCTTGCAGCGCAATCAGTTGCACTTGACATTGGGCAAAAGTACGGTTTGACCCATTCGACCCGGTTTGACCCATTCGACCTGACCCCTTCGACCCCACTGCTAGAATCCTCAAAACGAATTTCCAGCGAGATCTACCCAAACCCTGATTTCGTTGCGTAATTGTTTTGGGTTTGAAACCTCGACCAGAAATTCGCAACGAATTCGCTTTCCTGCTCCGACTGAAAAGTGGAGCGAGTCCATATTAGCGATTTCGCCATTCCAGAGTTCTACACAGTTCCCCGGTTTCACAAAAGTCATCGTGCTATCCGGACGGCCACCCCAACCCCCAAGTTGACCAATCTCAAGACCGGACCGTCCACGATTGACGACACAGATTCGCAGTCGTTGGCCCTCCATCTGGCCTTCAAACCCGTCGAAGCGAATGGAAACAGTTCTCGTGTTAAACGTCGTCTTGAAACTCACAGGCGAGACGGATCCCGCTGTTAGAGTGGCTACAAGTGATTGTCCTCCACCGCCCGGTATGAGGCAGCACCCGCAGAGCAACACTGCCAGGATGCAACACAGCGGAGCATAAGGGCGAAGCGCAAACGCAAGAGTGAAATCAGGCTGTCGCATTAATAGTGTGGTGCGAAGTTAATTATGAGACCAAGTTTGCGACATTGGTTGACACTTTTGGGTTTTTGTCGGGCCAGACCGTGATCAGGCCCTGGCAGACAAGCCAGGATTCCACGGTGAGCCGCCATGCTGCTTCGTCTTGCTGTCGAGTTCGGGTTGGCATATATTCGAGTGTCCGCCAGAACGCCTGGTAAAGCAAGCGGAAAATGGCGACACTTTTGCACAGGGGGCGGCGTGCTGAAGGGCACCAACCGATTCTTATGGAGAGTCGGGAGCGACGAGGTTTGAACGCAAAGACGGCAAAGACGCCAAGTCGCAAGAAAGCAGGAGGATTTGCACTTCACGCCGGCCCGGCTTTCATCTCGCGTCTTCCCGCCTTTGCGCCATTGCGTTGAGATTGGCCTCGCCGGGGCGGCCATTGAGCACCCGGCCTCCGCCCTGCATGCGGGTTTTCAAAATGATGATTGCGGAGGAATCAAATGGCGCAGTCCCGGCGCAGGGGGATTTTGTCATTTTTCTAGGACTGACCCTTTCGCTATTTTGATGCACGATCAAGTGTCCGGATGAGGCCCTCTTGTAGGAACAGAACGTAGTCACTTGGACAAAAGCCTAGCCAGGTGCGATCTTTGGTCCAAATGTTGAAGCAATAATACCCGGCAAATGTTGACTGCCCTGTTCCCACGATCAAAACATCGCCAGTTTTAGCACTCACATCATAGACACTGCGCGCCCACGGAAGCGGGATCTCTTCGGAAAGCTGGTAACCAAGCGGCGACTCGTCATAAATCAGACAGCTAAGGATAGTGTCCCCGCTCAAATCTTTCCTTTCTCCAAAAATAATTAACTTACCGCCCGTCGAGCCGGCATATTGGGGAAAATCTAAATCAGCCGGTAGCTGAAGTAACGGCTGGCGTGGATTACCCAGCTTTGAAACGACCCAAGCGGGATCGCCGGTGAATTTGACAATCACAGTATCTCCGCTCGATACTAACATTAATCCTGAGATCGCTCTGCACGGAATCACATTGGTCCCTCCAAGCACGTACTGTGCGTCGTCGTCATGCTCAATTCGCCCTCCCTCGTCATTGTACTGGACCTTGAGGCCTTCCAGTCGGATGGTTGGGATTCCTTCATCGTTATACCATACGAAGGGAAAGCCTGGAACGTTAGTGATTCCCTCGCTCGTAACAATCGCAGTACCGAAAAATCCCTCGTTGTTAAGCCGATAAGAGAAGCCGATAAACAACTTTGACCCAGTTGAATCTCTTTGATATCGGAAAATGCGCAGCTCCGGATATTGCGCTTCTTTTCCCAACAAGCGAGAGATTTGATTAATATCGAGAGGCTTCGAAACCAGCCCCTCTTTAGCGATACGCACCGTGCTGGCGCAACCGCAGAGGATGACAATGAAGACAAGATTTAAGTAAGCGATTCTCATAAACGAGGCTGGAATTGAGGTGCGGTGCAAAGTCAATTATGAGACCAGTGTTTGCGAAAATGGGTCGACACTTTTGGGTTTTTGTTGAGCCGGATCGAGATCAGGCCCTGGCAGACGGGCCAGGATTCCACGGTGAGCCGACAGGCGGCTTCGTCTTGGTGGTGAGTTCGGTTCGGCATATATTCAACTGTCCTCCAGAACGCCTGGTAAAGCAAGCGGAAAATGGCGGCACTTTTGCTCCGGGGGCGGCATGGCGAAGGGCTCCGAGAACACAGAGGGGCCAGCCGCGACCGAATCCGGAATTGCCCGCAGAATGACGCAGATCACGCAGAAAGGGAGGGACGTTCGTCTTCCGCGTCAAACTTGGCCTGATCACGCGGGTTGCTCCGGGGCCCAGGTGGGGAATGGCACGGACTCTCTTGGCGATTCGGGAGCGGCGCGGTTTGAACGCAAAGACGGCAGAGACGCCAGGTCGCAAGAAAGCAGGAGCCTTTGGTCACGTCGGCGCGGCTTTCATCTGGCGTCTTCCCACCTTTGAGCCTTTGCGTTGAGATTGGCCTCGCCGGGGCGGCCATTGAGCACCGGGCCTCCGCCCTGCATGCTGGTTTTCACAAAGCGATGTTTGCGGAGGAATCAAATGGCGCAGTCCCGGTGGAGGGGCTTCAGTTCAAAAAGTGTGAACCGACACTTCCACCTCAAGAAAGTAACGCTCATTTGCCCTCAACTTTAGATCTTAGAAACACCCTGATCTCATCGGCCACGGCGTCACTAGGCAATTCTCGTTTCTTGATCACAATTTCCTCAATGGTCATTTGCACTACAAAACAAGCCTCCCGTTCTTTGAATGACTCCAACATCCTCCAGTTAAGCTGCTGGTGCCACACACCAGAAACTCCCCGTTCAACATATTCATCAGTAAGATTTAGGTAGACATGCGCATTTGCGCCACCAGCCCATTGGCCATAGTAACGATTCCAAGATCTATTTGCGCTCCCAATTGCGAGAGCAATAAGAATCACCGCGAAGCCGCTCCCAATATCACCAAAAATGTAAGTTTCCTTTTCTTCGTGCTGGGCGAGGTTCAAATAATAATCCTCCGTCACGACCAAAATTAAGAACAGCAAGATCGATGTTACCCCAAAACGGTGCTGCAGTATTGGCAGAAAGAATCTGCTAAAGCCCTTCGCGCGCTTGACGTCTATTGGTGTTTCAATATGTATGTTCATTCGCTGTATTACGCCTCCAGAACGCCTGGTGATGCAAGCGGAAAATGGCGCCACCTTGGATCGGGGGCGGCGGGGCGAAGGGCGCGGACCGCTTCGTTTGGAGATCCGCGAGCGGCGCGGTTTGAACGCAAAGACAGCAAAGACGCCAAGTCGCAATAAGGCAGGAGCATTTATTCATGTTGGCCCGGGCTTTCAGCCCTTGCCGTGTTTGCGAATTGGAACCTGGGGCGTTGCCCCAGGCTGGTATGAGGACGCGCCGTTGGCGCTGACGGAGGCGGGCACCACATTTGCCAGCCACTGAACGATCGGAGTATGGCGGTGGATTCAGGGGCAAAGGCCCGACAGATACTGCCTGGGCCAAGGGCCCAGGTCCTTGGTCCAATACACCATGAGAGCCATCGGCGCGACTCATTGCGTCAGATGGGACAGGCTTGACCCCCATCATCGTAATGCCTGAACTAAAGCACTACGGTTCCAGACCACTAGAAGCGCAATGAGAAGCGACAAAGGAGCAATAAGATAGAAAAGGCCTATCTCCGATCTTCGGTCCTTGCAGTCAAAAAATCCGACAATAGTACGAACAGAGAAAAATGACATGAGGCCCCACGTGCAAAAAAACATCCACCACGGCATCCCGAGGCTGCTGCCAGCGCCAGGCGACAGTCCAACGGCGACAACGAACACAAAGCAGGCTAATCCCGCCGCAGTCTTTGTCCGGCGAACCCTCAGATGAGGAGTTGATGACTTTGAATCTTTCATAATTGGTGCAACGTCAATTATGAGACCCATTTGTTTGAAAATTGGTTGACACTTTTGGGTTTTTGTTGGGCCGGAGTTTGATCAGGCCCTGGCAGACGGGCCAGGATTCCACGGGGAGCCGACAGGCGGCTTCGACTTGGTGATGAGTGCGGTTCGGCATATATTCAACGGTCCTCCAGAATTCCTGGTAAAGCAAGCGGAAAATGGCGACACTTTTGCTCAGGGGGCGGCGGGGTGAAGGGCTCCGAGAACACAGAGGGGCCAGCCGCAACCGAATCCGGAATTGCCCGCACAATGACTCAGATCACGCAGAAAGGGAGGGAAGTTCGTCTTCCGCGTCAAATTTGGCCTGATCACGCGGGTTTGCTGCCGGAATGTTGACGCGCAAGGCACCGCCCCTTTTCCGAGCTTTCCAGTGATCTACATCTCATTCGCGAGCGGCGCGGTTTGAACTCAAAGACGGCAAGGACGCCAAGTCGCAAGAAAGCAGGAGCCTTTGGTCACGTCGGCGTGGCTTGCCCAACCCACCTGCGGGATGCCGATTTGGAAATCGGCGGCACAGCAGGTTCAGGAGACCTGCGCTACCATTGGCGCCTCCCTGCCTTTACGGCTTAGCCAATAGGGCACGAGCGGCGACGGCGCGACTCGTTGCATCTGATGGGACGGGCTTTCAGCCCTTGGCGGGTTTGCGGATCGGCACCTGGGGCGTTGCCCCAGGCTGGTATGAGAACGCGCCGTTGGCGCTGAGGGAGGCGGGCATTTGGCTCACGGTACGGGCGGGGTTTGCGCTTGTGTTCGCGGCGGGTATGGTGTTGGTATGGATTATGCGGCGCGAAGTGAACTTGTTCTGAAGATGTGGATGAAACACAGTTTTCCAGGGATTGGCCGGGAGAGACGGCGCAGCGGACCGCTGCTTGCGGCCGCGGTTTTCGCGCTGGCGGTTTTTTCGGCGCAGGGGGCGGCGGAGGGGCGGGATGGACGGGTGGAATTTTCGGACGGGAGGGTGGTGGAGGGGAAGATATCGTTGACTCCGGGCGGGGCGTTGAAAATTGAGGCCGGACCCAAGATCAGTGTGCTTGAGCTGGACCGGGTGCGGGAAATCCGGGTTTCGCCGGAGAAGGAGGAGATGGACCGCGATTGGCGATTCAAAGAGGCGGGGCAGACGGCGAAGGAGTTTTTCGGAGATCCCTATCCGGTTCGCTATCTGCAAGCGACTGTCCTGCTGGCGGGCGGGGAGACGCTGACCGGGCATCTGTACTCGACTGTCCTTTACGTGGAGGGAGCGGAGTCGGCGGAAAAAGTGGTGCTGCTGTCGAAACAACGGGGCGACGAGGGCAAGACCTTGCAGTCTTTGGTTTATCCCACCCGCATTTCATTCGGGGGCGGGACAGCGGCGGACACGGCGACGATCACATTGCGCTTGAAATGGGCGGGGTTGGGCGCGGGGTCCGAGATAGCGGCCCTGACGCGCGGGGCGCTGGTGCGGCTGACGGCGACGCCGGCTGGCCCGGCGGGCGAATACAAAATGCCCTCGCCTTTGGGCCGGGAATTTTTCCTGGCGATCCGGACGGGTGGAAAGATTGTCGCGGGCTGGCCGGCGGAGAAGGACGCGAAAATTTTTGCCCAGGTGCAAACCGCGCTGACCAATTCCGAGGATTTCTTCGACGAGCGCCGCGTTCTGGGCGTGGCGAGCGACCCGGCGGCGGCCGAGATTTATTCGCTGATTCTGGCGGTGCGGAAAGGCAAGACGACGCTGGATGCGGCCCGCAGCCAGCCGTGGCGTTTGGAAATTTATCGCTGGAAAACGGAGGAGGGAAGCGACCGGCTGATGCTGGCCGGGCAGGGCTGGCTGTTCCGGGGCATTGACGGGAAGGACGAAGCGGCGCCAGCGGTGGAATTGTCGGACAAGCTGTGGCATATTCACAAGGATGGAGAGACGTGGACGGCGGAGGACTAAGCCCCGTTCCAGTTCGTGATGGCACCACAGGCAGACGGATTGGCGGCGGTCATAGACCGCCGCTACAGGGCAAGGCGATATTGGCGGCGGTCATAGACCGCCGCCACAAGGCAAAGCGATTCGAGTTGGCATAGGATCAATCAATGCGCCAGGAACAGAGCAAATTGTCCGAGAAGATGCGCGCCGCGGGGGCGCGGCTGAAATGGTCGCTTCTGCTGGTGGGGGCGTGCGGGTGGCTGACGCTCTGCCTGGGGGCGCTGCTGCTCTTGTTTGTATTTGACGACTTGCTGAGTCTGCCGGCCGGATTGCGCCTGCCGCTGGCGCTGGGGGTGGTTCTTTTCGGCGGCGCCCTGTTTTTCCAAAAAGTGCTGCGGGTGGCCTGGCGGCGGCAGACGCCCGAACGGACGGCCCTCCAACTGGAAGCGCGCTATGGAATCCGCGACAACCTGCTGATCAACGCGGTTCAGTTCCAGCGCCAGACCCTCGGCCCGCAGGAGATGCCCTTCGCCGCGCGAACGGTGGCCGCGTCGGAAACCATCTCCAGCGGTCTGCGGGTCGGGGAGCTTTGGGACTGGCCCAGGCTGCGGGCCTGGGGCGGGGCGGCGACGGCGGTGGTGC
>JBEKAN010000079.1:0-13532 GCA_050015895.1 Verrucomicrobiota bacterium | reverse complement strand
TGATATTCAATGGCTTCAGCGTTGCAGATCGGATTTCACCAATGAAAGAATGGTAATCCCGCGAGGCTTCCCGAGGGCGCGCCGATGTCCCACTCTGGCAAAACAAAAGTTTCGTGAGTCCAAGACTTGACGCACTGGGTCACACGAAGAAATCTTCCTTGCCCTTTACACACTGTCATTTTTCTAGGACTGACCCTCTCAGGCAACTCGCGTGGTGGTGGTTGCAAGATGCGCCCGCCCTGCGCCAAGGTCAATATCGACAAGGTCAATATCGAGTGTTGCAAGGTCAGAATTTGAGTGGCACGATGGAAATTGCATGAGCCTTCATTCCTTTAGAGGAATCGCCTTTGATGTCACAGGGCCCATTTGTCCGGTGACCCTGGACGAATTAGAGTCCGCCGAGGAGGCATTGCGGTGCCGGTTTCCTTGCGATTATCGTGACTTTGCGCTTCGCTACGGCTCTGGGGAGTTTCGGATTATGCCGTTGGGGGTTCCGCGTCCTTCCACCATTTTACGCACCACGACCTCCGATCAGGCCAGGTTCGCAGAGTATTGGTTCTGGAAAGATTCACCGGACATCTGGAATAAGGTCCAAGCGTTGGAGTCCATAGCCTGCTTTGATGGAACGAGCGGCGACGATATTCGATTCCACCCAAAAGACCCCCGGTTCATTTATTTTCTACCTCACGAAGACAGCTTCATTCTAAAGTTTACGGGGTTTGCAGGCATTGTTGGCTATTACCGTCGCCAAGCCCCAAGAGAAACCGAAAAGATTATTTTCCGCCCCGATAAGCTCGCTAACTAAAGTGGAAAGAGGGGAGCGCGGAGTGCTGCAGGATTCGCGAGGGCGCCCGATGTCCCTCACTGGCAAACCAAAAGTGTCGCGATTCCAAGACTTGTGCATTCCGCCTTTTCACACCAATTTCCTATGACTTCTGACCCGTTCACTTTCGTGACGCTTTCACTTTACCGACCAAACTGTGAACTTGCCCGGGTGAAAGGGGTCAAACTATAGTTTTGGCCGTTTTCCAGGCTTTCATTTTTCTTTCTCATGCGCCTTCCTCCAGTGGTGGAGCTTGCTGCTGATGAAAGGGTCAAGCCTAGGATCTTGGTGTCTATTCATTTTGTTCACCTCGGGTTGTGTCCAAAAGGTCGAGCTTGGATCTGGCTTGTCGGAATTTTCGCAGGCTCGCGGGTCTCATTCTCCCAGGCCCGACGCTGGCGTTGGTGTAATGGCCCATCTGCAGCCGCTCGCTGACCCAAGGGAGCGACACGGTGCTGCGCTCGCGCAGCCAAACCTCCAAGGCCGATTTCTCCGCCGCAGTCCTGGGCAAGCGGGCCAATTCGTACACCCCCAGCCCCAGAGCCTCCAGGCCCAGCCGCAGCAGTTGTCTGGCGGCTTGTTCTGCATGTTCGCGTTTGGCCGCCCCGCTTTGCAATGCTGGCGGCCAAGGTTGCTTCCGGCCTCTCAAGCAGCAGGTGATAGTGATTTCCCATCAGCACCCAGGCCTGACTTCGCCAGCCGCTCTTGGCGCAGGCCTCGGACAGGGTCCGGAGAAACAATCGCCGGTCGGCGTCCTCCAGGAAGACCGGCTCCAGGTGGTCGCCGCGGTACATCAAGCGATAAATCGCGCCCGGATATTGCAGGCGGAGCTTTCGGGCCATGCCGGCAGAATGCCCCGAACCGCCCCTCCTGTCAACTCCAAATGCGGCTTCGCAAAGGAACTGGGGCGCATCTTGCGACCACCACCACGCGGTTTCCCAATTCCCTCGCGGTAGGGCGAGACTCTGTCGAGCCGTGACATTTCCACAGGATCGCTTCTCAAAGCGGTCAAATAGTCAACGGGGTCAGACTATAGTTTAATAGCAACGTCAACGGGGTCAGACTATAGTTTTGGGCTACCTCAAGCGTAACTGATTGCACTGCAAATGGTTATGCAGGAGTGGCAAACCGGCAAACCATCGCGGATTGGACTCCCTGCCGACCGAGCAGTCCTGGGATTATGGGTCCCTGTTTTCAGCTTTCAACTTTCTGCTTTTGGTTGCCCCATTCCCTATTCCCTATTCCTTCTGACGCCTCAAACCTCAAAATGAAGGGAAAAATCAAAAGTCAGGGGAATATTTGCCAAGGGAATGGGAAAATGGGATTTCCGGATTATTCCCCTGACACTCATTCCCCTGACATCTGTCCGGTCCTTTCCATGTTCCATCCCTCTTCCCTCCGGTTGCGGCTGGCCGCCTAGGGTTCACTTTTTCGGCTAAAAATTGAAATTAAATATTGACTTTTATCAGCAAGTGTGGTTCACTTGCCAGGATGAGAAGCAGAGAGACAGTCAAATTGCCGGGCCGGTGGCGGGCGGCGGAGGAATCGCGGGAAAACAGGTCGGGCAACTTTATCGTTAAAGCCAGCTTCCTCCCAGACCATCCCAATAAAGGTGGATAAAGGTGGATAAAGGTCAATAAAGGTAAAAAAAAATATTTTTTGTGACGAAATGCAAAAAAATGGCAAAAAATGGCCAGGTCGCTATGAACCCGTGCAGACAGGCCCACCTGTCCTCCGTAGCGTCTGCCATCCCGTCCGCCGTAGCTCCGGCAGCCGGAGCGAAGGTGGAAGCTTTCCTGTCCTCCGTAGCGTCGGCGAAGGGGGAAGCGAAGGAGGAAATCGTGTCCAATCGCGCATAATCGTGGATAATCGTGGTATTCATTGTGAAAATTCAGTTTGTCTTTCCCCGATTGCTGCTACCCTCCGGCGCATGGAAATTCCGCCGCCGGTGATCCCCACAGCGGCCGCCGCGAACCTGATCGAGGCGGCCGGGTTGACCAAAATGTACGGCGACCTGGCGGCGGTGAACGACCTCTCCTTCTCCGTCCGCGCCGGGGAGGTGATCGGACTGGTCGGCCCCAACGGCGCGGGCAAAACCACCACGCTGCGCTGTTTGTCGGGCATCATCCCGCCAACCCGCGGGTCGGTGCGGATTTGCGGGCGGGTGATGGAGAGCGACCCGATCGAAGCCAAGCGGCGGCTGGCCTTCTTCGCCGACGAGCCGCGCTTGTTCGACTACCTGACCGTGGCGCAGCATCTGACGTTCACGGCGCGGATTTACAATGTGCCCCAGTACCAGGAAATGGCCCGCGCGCTCCTGGAGGAACTGGAGATTGCCGACAAGGCGGACAAGCTGCCGGGCGAACTGTCGCGCGGCATGAAACAAAAGCTGGCCATCGCCTGCGGCTTCCTCCATTCGCCCCAGGTGATTTTCTTCGACGAGCCGCTCACCGGGCTGGACCCGCTCGGCATCCGGCGCATGAAGGACTCCATCCTGAAGCGGGCCGCCGCCGGGGCGGCGATCTTGATCAGCTCGCACCTGCTGCATTTGCTGGAGGAGGTCTGCTCGCACGTGCTGATCTTGAAGGGCGGGCGGAAGATCATTGACGGAACGATGGAGGAGGTGCGGCAGAAATTCTCCGAGGCCTCGGGCGGCGGCAACCTGGAGGAGGCGTTCTTCCGCGCCACAGGGGAGGCGAAAGGACCGTGATGGTCGGCGCGCTGTTGTATTTGGAATTTCATTCGCGCCTCAACCGCCTGCGCTCCCGGCTGCGGCGGCTGCGCCAGCCCAAGTATCTTCTCGGCGCGATTGTGGGCGGGGCTTATTTTTGCTATTATTTCTTCTGGGTGTTGATGGGTCGGCGGCAGGCGGGGCGGGGGGCGCTGCCCGTGTCGCCGGGGCAGGGGGAGTTGGTGGAAGGGCTGGCCGCGCTGGTTTTTTTGGTGGTGCTCCTCCTGATGTGGGTCTTTCCGCGCGAGCGCGCGGCGCTGAACTTCAGCGAGGCGGAGGTGGCCTTTCTTTTCCCGGCGCCCGTCGGACGGCGGACATTGATCAATTTCAAACTGCTCAAATCCCAGACCGCGATCTTGTTGAGCGCGCTATTTATGACGCTGATCCGGCCGTGGGGCGGAGGGAATTTCCTCTGCCGCTACGTCGGCTGGTGGGTGGTGCTTACGACGATGAACCTCCATACGCTGGGCAGTTCATTCACGCGCACCCTGTTGCTGGATCGGGGCGTTTCCAACTGGCAGCGGCGCCTGCTTTTCCTGGGAGGAGCCGGTGTCGCGGCGCTTGGAGTCGTTCTGTGGGCGCGGAAAGCCCTGCCGCCGCCGCCGGTTCTTGACATGACACAAGGTCTCTCCGAACTTACGAACTATGCGCGGCAAATCTTGGAATCCGGTCCGCTGCCCTGGCTGCTGGCGCCGTTTCGATGGGTGGTGGCTCCGATGTTTGCGACGGGGGCGCGGGAATTCTGCGTGGCTCTGGGTCCTGCGCTGGCCCTCATTGGGCTGCAGTACTGGTGGGTGATTCGTTCCGATGTGGCTTTTGAGGAGGCCTCGATTGAGTTGTCGAGAAAATTCGCGGAGCGGATGGCGGCGGCGCGTTCGGGCAACTGGCAGGCGATGAACAAACCCAAGAAGGGGAAGCGGCCCCCGTTTGAACTACGGCCGCAAGGGTGGCCCGCGGTGGCGATCTTCTGGAAGAACCTGATCAGCGCCGGCCATTTTTTCACCGGGCGCGCCTGGTTTTGGCTATTGGGGGCGCTCATTGTCACTGGCGTGGGCATGCAACACGGCGGCGGGCGTTCCGGCGTGGGCGTGATGATTTCGTTTATCGCGCTCATGCTGGTCTTTATGTCGCTGGCGTGGGGGCCGCAGGTGCTGCGGCATGATTTCCGGCAGGACTTGCCGGCGGCGGATGTTCTGAAGATGTATCCGATGGCGGCCTGGCAGGTGGTCTTGGGCGAAGTTCTCGCGCCAGCGGCCATCTTGATCGGCGCGCAGTGGCTGCTGCTGCTGGTCGCGGGACTGTTCTTCACCAGCGAGCCGAACGGGCCGGTGGTTCCCGTTTTGTGGAGGATCAGTTTCGGACTGGCGGCGGCGTTGGTGCTGCCGTTTGTGGATTTGATCGCGCTGCTTCTGCCCAACGCGGCGGCGCTGCTCTTTCCCGCGTGGGTGCAACTGGGCAAGAACGCCCCGCGCGGCATGGAGACGATGGGCCAGCAGATCATCCTCATGTTTGGCCAGGTGCTGGTCCTGCTCCTGGCCATGATCCCGGCCGGCCTGGCTTTCCTGGGGGTGTTTCTCCTCGGCCGCTATTTTCTCGGAATCCCGGTCGCGGTGGATTTGGCGGCGCTGGCGGCGGCGATTTTGCTGGCGATGGAGGCGGCCGTCGGGGTGCGAATTTTGGGGAAGGCGTTCGAGCGGCTGGACTGGAGCGACGGGGCGGGAGAGTGATGCGGAAAGGCGGAAGGCTTGCGCCGCCGCCAAACTATGCGGGGCCGGAAACGAGGCTGAAAAGGGCCTCGTCAGTCGCGGACCGCCATTCAGAGATGTGCCCCTAATTCATTGATTGAAAGTCACGCCTGTGACCTGCACCACCGTGTCGAAGCCCTCCGGAAACCCAGCCGGCGTCAGAACACCGCTGGGGCGAATCCACGTCAGGTTGCCGGTCACCACGCCGCCGGCCAGATTGATCCATCCCTCCAGCAGACCGCTGTTGTTGTAGAGGCTCACGTACACCGGCACGTATCCATCCATTGCAATCGGCACGGATTGCGAAATGGCCGATGTGTCCCCCAATTGGCCGCCCAGATTAAGGACGCTGTTGAAAGCCAAGCCGCTGGCCATGCCGGTATTGGTTGGAGAATTTGCGGACAATCCTGGAGACACCGTAAAAGCGACCCCCAGAAGACTCGGGTAGGCGTTGGTCGCCAGATCGCCGAGCAGGGGCGCGGTCCAGGCGTAGCCCGCGCTTGTGCTGGAAATCGCGCCGGTGATTTGGTGCGTCCCACGGATCAAATCCAGGTGCAAAACGGCCGTCAAATTGGACAATCCCGCGCCGGTGCGGGGACTTGTGACGCTGGCGTTTCCGCAAATGTCAAAAGCACCCGCCGAGGGGTAGGACAGCCCGCCCACATAAACCTTTGCGCTGAACACGCCGTTGCTGGCCACGACGCAGTTGCCCAGCAAACCCGCGGTGGCCACGGTCACAGCCGGTGTTCCATCGCTGTTGGTTTGGAAAAACAGGCCGTTATACGCACCTGCGGCGGTCGCAATGGTGTTGGAGGGAAGGACCGTCAACGTGGCGGCGGCGCTGGTGACCGCGCCCGCGGGGTTGGTCACGGTGAAGTGATAGCTGCCCGCATTGGAAGCCGCGACCGCGGCCCAGGCCAGGGTGGTGTTTGTGGCCCCGGCGACTGCCGTCGCGCCGAAATACCATTGCATTGACAAGGGCGCGGCGCCAGCCACGGCGGACGAAAACGACGCGTTGGTCGAGGCAATCACGGTTTGGGAGACAGGCTGGGTGAGGATGGTGGGGGGATCAATCACGGTCAAGGTGACCACGGCGCTAGTGACCACGCCCGCGGCATTGGACACCGTGAAGTGATAATTGCCCGCGTTGGCATCCGCGACCCTGGCCCAGGCCAGGGTGGTGTTTGTGGCACCGGCGATTGCGGTCGCGCCGAAATACCATTGCATCGCCAAGGGCGCGGTGCCAGCCACGACGGACGAAAACGACGCGTTGGTGGTGGCAATCACCGTTTGGGAGACAGGCTGGGTGAGGATGGTGGGGGGATCAATCACGGTCAAGGTGGCGACGATGCTGGTTGCGCATCCCCATGCGTTGGAGACAATGACGGTGTAATTGCCCGCGTTGGCGTCCATGATTGCGGGCCAACTGAGAACCGAATTGGTGGCAGCGGGAATTGGGGCCGCTCCGTCCAGCCACTGAAAACTCCGGACCGGATCGCCAACGACGCTGACAGAAAGAGTCACCGGCGATCCGGCGACAGCCGATTGCGACAACGGTTGCACCACAATCCCCGCCGGGATCGGCACCCTGTTCGTGACCTCGTTTGAGAACACACTCTGGTCGCCAGAGGTGTCGTAGGCGGTGACTGCGAAATAATACGTCAGCCCGGGCGCCAACCCGGTGACCGCGGCGGAGGAACTCCCGCCCACGTCGACGTTCGAGGTGTAAGCGCCGCTCCCCAACCCATAGTAGAGGTTGTACCCGACAGTGCGCACGTCCGGGCTCGGGTTCCAAGCCAGTGCGACACCACCTGCGCGAATCCGGGCAGGACAAAAAAGGGTTAATGTGAACGCGCAAGCCAGAACGATCCTGGCTCTCAAAGAAGTTGTCATAATCTAAACTGCTTACTTTCCGAATTTCACCACGGGGTGGAAATTCATTCTTATTTGCCTGACAGAGGCGGAGTTACAACAGTTCTTCTGCTTCGCCATGCCGAGCAAGTGCTTATGGTCTAATTTGTAGCGGTGATGGGTTTCGCGCGCTCACCATCCATTGCTAATTGTCAGACAATTCTTGCGAATATCGCGCCCAACGGATGGCGAAAGAGTGGGCAGGCTGCGAAGTAACAGCTCGTTCCGGCGGAAGACGCGCCCTCCGCGGCCAGTTGAATCAGGGACGGCCCCATGAAGTCAGTTGTGAGGGAGGGGTTTGGCAGGATGCTGGAACTGGAGGAAGACCTGGAAGTGGTGGGCGAGGCGCAAGACGGCCGCCAGGCGGTTGCGCTGGAGAAGAAACTGCGTCCCGCCGTGGTGTTGATGGACATCGCCATGATTGAAAAAGGCCAATAAAAACGGGCCTCAAACGAGGATTTGAGGCCCGGAAATTGGTTGCGGGGGTGAGATTTGAACTCACGACCTTCAGGTTATGAGCCTGACGAGCTACCAGGCTGCTCCACCCCGCGTTCCAGAGGACAACCCCACAGTAACGCAAGGCGCCGCCACCACGCAAGCCCCATCTGGAGGTTTTTTATTGCGACTCGTTATCTCCGGGGGGGGTGCGGAATTGGAGGTTGTAGAGTTTGTGATAAATTCCGTCGCGGGCGAGCAGATCGGCATGGCGTCCGGTCTCCACAATCCGTCCCTGGTCCAGAACCAGGATCAGGTCGGCGTCGCGTATGGTGGAGAGGCGATGGGCGATGCAGATGGTGGTGCGCCCCTTCATCAGATCATCCAGGGCGGCCTGGACGGCGCGCTCGGATTGGTTGTCCAGGGAACTGGTGGCCTCGTCGAGAACCAGAATGGGGGCGTTTTTCAAGATGGCGCGGGCAATGGCGATGCGCTGGCGCTGGCCGCCGGAAAGGGTGACCCCTCTTTCTCCGATCCCGGCCTCGTAGCCGCCGGGTTTTTCCATGATGAAGTCATGGGCGTGGGCGTGCCGAGCCGCCAATTCCACCTCGGCCGGGGTGGCGCCAGGCCGGCCATAGGCGATGTTGTTGCGAATAGTGTCGTTGAAGAGAATGGTGTCCTGGGTCACGATGGCGATCTGGGAGCGGAGGTCGCGGATGGCGGCTTGACGAAGGTCCACGCCGCCGATGCGCAAGGCGCCCGCGGTGGGATCATAGAAGCGCAGAAGAAGGTTGGTGAGCGTGGTTTTGCCGGAGCCGCTCTGGCCGACCAGGGCGACCATCCGGCCGGGTTTGACGGTGAGCTGGATGTCGCGCAGAACCAGGGTCTCCTTGTAGGCGAAGCTGACGTTGTCAAATTGAATTTCCGCTCCAGCGGCGCGGAGGGGGACGGGGAGGGGCGGGTTGGGGAGGGTGTTGGTGGTGGCGAGCAGTTCAAAGACGCGCGCGGTGGCGGCCTGGGCCTGGGTCGTCTGGCTGTGCAGACGAGTCAGGGCCTTGATGGGCGGGTACAACATCGCCAGGGCGCCGACAAACGCGCTCATCGCGACGGGGCTGGAATGCTTCACCAGGCGCAGGTAGAGGAAAATGCCGGAGATGCCGACGAACCCAAGGAATTCAATCAACGGGCCGGGCGTTTCGGTGGCCCGCACCACCCGCATGAAGTGACTGATGAAATGCCTCAATCTGGCATTGAAGTCTTTCACGACCACCTCCTCCAGGTTGTAGGCTTTGATGATGCGGTTTCCGGTGAAGGACTCATGCATCACCCGGCCCAGGGCGGCGGCCTCGGTCTGGAGGGCCGCGCTGGCGCGGCGGCCCTTGCGGCTGTAGATGGTGATGGGAATAACACACAAGGGAAAAACCAGAAAAGAGAAAAGGGTCAACCGCCAATCAATCACCAGCATCACGCTGGTATAGGTCAGAATCTGAATGGGGGCCGAGAACATGGTCACCAGCGAGCTGGCCATCATGTTTTGCAGGATGCCCAAGTCGCCGGACCGGGACATCAATTCCCCCGTGCTGTTTCGGGTGAAGAAACTGAGCGGCAGGTTGAGGAGATGCTCAAAGAGCCTGGCCCGCAGGTCGCAGATGGTGCGGATGGCGACCCAGGACATCAGATAATTATTGAGGTAAGCCACCATGCTGCGCAGCAACACCGCCACGGGGATGAGGGCGACGACCGCGATGGTGCCGGCGTTTGAGCCGGCGGCGCGGACCACCGCCCAGGCTTTTATATGCACCAAGCAGTCTCTCAATTGCCCAAGGAGGCCCTGCACGAGGTCCGGCGTCCAAGCCGGCACCCTGGCGAAGAGCTTTTGCAAATCCAGGGATGGTTGGTCCGGGAAGAGCACACTCAAAACAAACAAGGCTGTGGCGACGACGATCCCCGGGGCGACCCCGTTCAAGAAACCAAACAACACTCCCAAAACAAACCGGCCTTTGTAGGGCCGGTTGATTTCCCAGAGCTTTGCAAAGAATTTGATCATGCGCGTCGCGCGGCATTATGCCCCGGCGGGAGCAAAGATCAAAGACTAAGCTCTCATTTGGAGGACATGGGGGTGTCGGCGAACTTGTCCATGACCATGCCGGTGTAGCCGGGGACGCCCATTTCGGGCACGTCGAGGCCCTCGATTTCGGTTTCGAGAGAGACGCGGTTTCCGACGAGCATTTCGGCGATTCTGTAAACGAGGAGCGCGAGGAGGGACAAGGTGAGCAGGCAGACGGCCACGCCGATGAACTGGGCCGCCAACTGGCCGAGGCCGCCGCCGTAGAAGAGGCCCTTGACGGGTCCGGGAACGGAGTTCCAGCCGTCGCCATAGGAGCCGTCGGCCAGGAGGCCCAGAGCCAGGCATCCCCAGGCGCCGTTGACGCCGTGGACGGAGATGGCGCCGACGGCGTCGTCAATACCAATTTTGTCGAAGAAGAAAACGGACTCGACGACCAGGACGCCGGCGACCAGGCCGATGAAGAAGGCGGCGCCGGGGCTGACAAAGGCGCAGGGACAGGTGATGGCGACCAGGCCGGCCAACATGCCGTTGCACATCATGGAGGGATCGGGTTTCTGGGTGCGGACCCACCACATCCAGAAGGTGGCGCCGAGGGCGCCGGTGGCGGAGGCGATAATAGTGTTGACAGAGACGACGGCGACGCGAAGGTCGGCGCCGGCGAGGCTGGAGCCGGCGTTGAACCCAAACCAGCCGAAGGCCAGGATGAAGGTGCCCAGCATGACCATGGGCATACTATGGGGGACGATGGGATGGGCGACGCGGCCGGCCTTGTTGTATTTGCCGCGGCGGGGTCCGATCATCCAGGCAAAGACGAGGGCAATGACGCCGCCCTGCATGTGAACGACAGAGGAGCCGGCGAAATCAATGTGTCCGTGGCCGATGTGGAAATTGGCGCCCAGGGAGGCGAGCCAGCCGCCGCCCCAAACCCAGTTGCCGAAGATGGGATAGACGAAGGCGCCGATGAAGCAGCCGTAAATCATGAAGGCGGAGAACTTCCAGCGTTCGGCGACGGCGCCGGTGGGGATGGTGGCGGCGGTGTCCAGGAACATGACTTGGAAGAGGAAGAGGGCCAGGGCGGCGCAATCATAGCCGGCGCCCTGGAGCATGAAGCCGTGCCAGCCAAGCAGGCCGATGAATTTGCCGCCGATGTGGAATCCCAGCTCATGGTTGAGGCCCGAGTAGCCGCCCAATGTGGCCAGGTGCCTGGAGGCGGGACTGACGGGGTCGGACACGCCCCCGAACATGAAGGAGAAGCCGCAGAGGAGGAAGCCGATCATGGCCATGGGGTAGATCATGAAATTCATGGACATGGTGTGGCCGGCGTTTTTGGCGCGGCAGAGGCCGGTTTCCAGCAGGGCGAACCCGGCTTGCATGAACATGACCAGGAAGCCAGCGACCAGGACCCAGACGAAGTTGACGGCGACGCGATTGTGGCCCACGGAATCGGAGAGTTTGACGGCGAGCGGCTCCAGTTTGGCCTGGGCGGTGTAGTCGTCGAAGGCTTTTTGTGCGGCCTGATGGGCGGCGAGTTTGTTGGTGTCCTGTTTGTCCTGCTCGCTCAGTTCAGGGGGCGGATTGACAACGAAGTCGCCGAGGGGCGATTGGGCGTCCGCCGAAAGGCCGGTGTTGAGGCCGGAAGGGTCCGGGGCGGCGTCCGCGCCGAGGGCCGGAGAGCCAGCACAAGCCAGCCAGAGGGCAAGGGAGCTGAGGAGTGGGGCGAGGAGTTTCTTTTTCATGAGTCGCCGTTCACGGGTCGTTTTGATGGTTGTTTTTGGTGGAGGTCAGGGAGATGAAGACCTGTTCGAGGGAGACGCTGGAGCTGGCCTGGCGGCGGAGTTCGCCGGGAGCGCCGACCGCCACCAAACGGCCCTGGTGCATGATGCCGATCTGGTCGGCCATTTCTTCGGCGACGGCGAGTTGGTGGGTGGAAAGAAAGACGGTGCCGCCGCGGCGGGTGCGCTCCTTCAAGACGTCCTTGACGACGCGGGCGTGCTGGGGGTCGAGGCCGACCATGGGCTCATCAATAATAAAAACCTGAGGCTCGTGCATGAGGGCGGAGACAATGGCCACGCGCTGGCGGGTGCCGTGGGAAAGCCCCTCAATGGGTTTGCGGGCGAAAGGCTCCAAGTTGAAGCGGGGGATGAGTTCGCGGGCGACGGCCTCGATGCGGGCGGCGCTCATTTGAAAGATCTGGCCGCTGAAGCGGAAGAACTCCCAGGGGGTGAGTTTGTCGTAGAAGAATGGGAAGTCGGGCACATAAGCCAGGCGGCGGCGGGCTTCCAGAGGGTCGGTCTGGATGTCGAATCCGGCGACGCGGGCCGAGCCGGAGGTGGGCTTGAGCAAGCCGGCCATGAGGCGGAGGAGGGTGGTTTTGCCGGCGGCGTTGGGGCCGAGGATGGCGAAAAACTGGCCGGCCCCGACGTGGAGGGACAAATCATCCACCGCCGTGAGGTCGCCGAATTTTTTGGTGAGATGACGCAGTTCAATCATCAGATGCCAGCCGGGAGGAGGGCCTGGTTTCGGAGGGAGATGTCGAAGGGGAGGTCCAGGCGAAGGATTTCCCCGATGCGGCTGACAATGACCTCCACGCGCTGTCCCAGAAACAAGGAATCCAGGCGGTAAACGCGAAGGTTGGCCTGGCCGAACTGCATGCGGTCCTCGCGGGCCTCCCACTGGATGGCGGCGCCGGCGCCGCCCAGGAGGTTGTGGTTCAAGCCCAGGAGGCCCAAGATCATGGGGTCGGCAAAATCGCCGAGGAGGGTCTGAGGGTCTTGGAGGTCGGAAAACTTCATCGTCTTTTCCCAAGCGCCGGAATCGTCATTGACTTTGATCTGGACGGTTTGAAGGGCGGCGACGGCGTGGATTTCCCAGGATTGGGGCCGCATGGTGGCGCGGAGGCTGAACTCCTGCCAGACTTTGTTGGTGTCCAGGGCCAGGCTGATTTGGAAGCGGACATGGTTGGTGACGAAGAACTGGACGCTGCCATCGAAACTCAACCCGTAGCCGGTGAGAGCCGGGGCGGTCTGGCCGGGCCGGTAGTCCTGAGCGAGTATCTTGCTGCTGATGAGGGGCGAATCGGCGGTCCCGGCCTCCCATCGCCCAAAGCCGATCCTTTCTTGGCGGTCATAAATCTCGAGGGCGGAGTTGTCGGGCGCGGTGAGGATTTTGTCCCAGACCGAGGTGACGGGAACGGAGTTGCCAAAGCCGTTGTGGGCGCCCCATTGGGAGCGGAAGAGGAGGAAATTCATGACCAGCCAGAAGGTGGTGACGCCAAAAAAGAAGAGGCGGGAGCGCATGGCGGTCAGGGCAAATTCAAAGTCTGGCCAATTCGCAGGCGGGTGGGGTTGATGTTGGGGTTGGCGGCCAGAACCACGCCGGGCTTGAGGCCGTAACGGGTGGCGACGGAATTGATGGTGTCGTGGGATTGGACGACATAGAGGCGCGGGTGGGAGAGGTCCGGAACCGGCGGGAGGGGGGCAGGCGCAGGAGGCGGCGCGGGGGCTGGGGCGGAGACGGCGGGGGCGCTGGTGGGAGCGCGCCCGGGTTGGGGGGGAGGGGAGGCTGCGGCTGAGGCGAGGGTTCTGGCGGCGTCGAGTTGTTGTTGGAGGAGGAGGTTTTTCTGCGTGAGGGATTCGACTTCCTGCTGGAGGCTCTGGCTGCTGGGGAGGGTGAATTCGGTTTTGACGAGATCCAGTTTGCAGCCGCGAATTTCATCTGTGACGCGCTGAGAGCGGGGCGACTTGGGCGCCAGAGCCAGATGACGTTGATAGTGGTAGATGGCGGCGGCGTAATCTTTGATCTTTTCCTCGTAAAGCCAGC
>JBEKAN010000078.1:0-13542 GCA_050015895.1 Verrucomicrobiota bacterium | reverse complement strand
CGGCGACGAACTGGCTGACTTTTTGATAGACGACGTGGAATTCGTACTGGTCGTAAGCGGCCAAAACCTCCGTTTCGAGCCGGGAGAATTCGCCGAGAATCCAGCGGTCCAGGCCGGTGAGTTCGTCTTCGCGGACCGTGTGCCGGGCGGGGTCGAAATCGTAGAGGTTGGAGAGCTGGTAGCGCAGGGCGTTGCGGATGGCGCGGTAGGTTTCGCCGACTTTGTTGACGCGCTCGTCGCTCACGATGATGTCGTTGCGGAAGTCCTGGGAGGCGACCCAGAGGCGGACGACGTCGGCGCCGTATTTTTTGACGTAGGCTTCGGCGGTCTGGGGTTTTTCGTAGGCGGCTTGTTTGCTTTTGGAGATTTTTTCGCGGTCGGCGTCCACCATGAAGCCGTGGGTGAGAACGGTCTTGAAGGGGGCGGCGCCGTTGCCCGCGAGCGAAAGGAGCAAGGAGGATTGGAACCAGCCGCGGTGCTGGTCGCTGCCTTCCAGATACATGTCGGCCTGCCAGGAGAATTGGGAATTGGGAATTGGGAATTGAGAATTGAACTCCGACCGCCGCATCAGGACGGCGCGGGAGGAGGAGCCGGAATCAATCCACACATCCAGCGTGTCGTTGGATTTGGCGGCGGCGTCGGGGCCTTTCCAGTCTTTCGGTTTGACAATGGACCAGAGTTCGGCGGCGGATTTCTCGAACCAGACGTTGGAGCCGTGCCGGGCGACCAGGTCGGCGGCGCGGCGGACGATTTGGGCGTCGAGTATCGGCTCGCCTTTGGCGTCGTAGAAGGCGGGGATGGGCACACCCCAGGAGCGCTGGCGGGAGATGCACCAGTCGGGGCGGGTTTGGACGGCGCTCTTGATGCGGTTGACGCCCCAGTCGGGAATCCAAGTCACACGGTCAATTTCGGCGAGGGCGCGCTGGCGGAATTGGTCGTGGTCAATCTGGATGAACCACTGGTCCATGGCGCGGAAGATGACGGGGGTTTTGCTGCGCCAGCAGTGGGGATAGGTGTGAGGGTAAGGTTCCTGATGGAGGAGAGCCTTCTTTTCGCGCAGCAGCGCAAGCACCGCTTCGTTGGCTTCGCTTTTGCCATGCTTTTCAAGGATGGATTTGCCAACCAGTTCAGGGGGCATTTGTTGCTCGATTGGCAAATCGTTGGTGTAAGCGAAGGCGCCGTCGTCGTTGACGGGGGAGTAGATGGGCAGGCCCTTTTGGCGTCCGAGATTATAGTCGTCCAGGCCGTGGCCGGGGGCGATGTGGACGAAGCCTGTGCCAGTGTCGCTGGTGACAAATTCGGCGGCGAAGGCTCTGCCCGTGCGGTTGCAGAAGGGATGCTGGTATTGGAGCGCGGCCAGTGCGGCGGCGCTGACGGGCTTTTCCTCCCAGGCGGTCCAGCCGCATTTTTCGGCGACGGCCGGAAGGAGTCCGCGAAACAAGATGTAATTTTCATTGCCGACGCGGACTTGGACGTATGCAAGCTTCTCGTTGTAGGCGACGGCCAGGTTGGCGGGCAAGGTCCACAGCGTGGTCGTCCAGATGAGGATGAAGGTGTCCGGTTGGGCGACGACGGGGAATTTGACGAAGACGCTCTGGCTGACGTGGTCGGCGTATTCGACTTCGGCCTCGGCTAGGGCGGTGCGACAGGGAATGCTCCAATAAACGGGTTTTTTGCCGCGATAAACGAAGCCCTTTTCCACGATGTCGGCGAAGAGGCGAAGTTCGTCGGCCTCGTATTCCTTGTTCAGGGTGAGGTAGGGGTTCTGCCAGTCGCCGAGGACACCGAGGCGCTGGAATTGCGTCTTCTGCACCTCGATGTATTTGCGGGCTTGCGCGTCGCAGGCTTTGCGGATCGTGACGGGGTCGGCGCTGGTGTCCCCGGCTTTGCGCATGTCCTGGGAGACTTTGAATTCGATGGGCAGGCCGTGGCAGTCCCAGCCGGGGATGTAGGGGGCGCCGAACCCGCGCAGGGACTTGTATTTGATGATGATGTCCTTGAGGATCTTGTTCAGGGCGGTGCCGATGTGGACGTCGCCGTTGGCGAAGGGGGGGCCGTCGTGGAGGACGAATTTCAGGGCGGCGGCGCGGCGGTCCTGGATTTTTTGGTAGAGGGAGGAGTCGCGCCATTTCTGGAGGCGTTGCGGCTCGCGGGCGACCAAATCGGCTTTCATGGGAAAGCCGGTTTGCGGCAGGTTGAGCGTGTCTTTGTAATCAGTGCGCAAGTTCAAGGTGGGATACTGTAAGGACTGAGGAGCCGGGAGGGAAGTGGAAAGAGGCGGGGTTTTGCCCGCGGAACACGAGGAAGAACGCAGAAGGGGAGTGAAGCGACCCGATTTGCTATCTGCCTGTGGAAGGCCTGGACGGGGCTGTGGTTGCGCCGAAAGGAGCCGAGCCGACGCCTTGATTTGGATAGGATGGATAGACGTCTGCGCCGCCGCCGCCGCCGCGAGTTTCGTTGGGAGCCGGTGGCGCCGGACTGTTTGCCGCAGGGGCGCCATAGGCCGGCTGCGGGCGTTGCGGCGTGGAATAGCCGGGCGCAATGTGCTGCGGGCCGGGGAAGGCGGGCGCGGCGGGTGGGACGGAGTTGTAGCCACGCTGGGCGGGCGCGCCGGGCGCATAGCCGGGGGCGGAGGCGGAGCCGGACAAACGCGGCGCGCGACCGGGATCGTAGTTGCCCGAAGATAAGGACCTGCCCCCGGGTGGCGCGCTCACATCGGCGGGCGGATTGATACTCTTGGGGGAGGACCGGAAATTGCCGGAATTGACGCCGGAGCGGAACGGGGCGGCCTGCGAGGAGGAATCGGCCCGTTCAGGGGTGGCCGTGTTGATGCGAACGGGCTGGGCCGGGGCGGAGGCGGACACCCGCGCGCCGGAGGCGGAAAGATCGGGCCGGAAGACGGCCAGCCCCAGGCCGACCCGGCCGCCGGAGGTCTCCGGGGACAAGGCGACATCGAGGCTGAATTTGGTCACCGGGGTCTTGGTCGCGGCGGCGACGCGGTCGGAGCTGACGCCGGAGTTGACGACCTTGCGGCCATGGACGGAATAGTTGTTGATAGGCTTGGTGCTCTTGAACAGCCCCTGCGCCTGCGAGGCCGGCACGGCAAAACCGGACACCCTGGGGGCAACAAAATGGTCGTAGGTGACGAAAGTGAACCAGGAGGCGCTCAACCCGAAACTCTCGTCCAGCCCGGCCAGCCCCCCGCCCGCGACCAACCCGACGTCCGGTTGAAAAAGGACGTTGGGCGGCAATGGCGCCCAGCCGGCGTAGGTGTCCGAATCGCGCCAGGCGACCCAGGCGGGAGCCCAAACGGAGCCGGGGGACCAAACCCATCCGAAGGCCGGATCATGGCTCCAGCGTCCGTAGTGGAAGGTCGCCCAGCCCCACTTGTAGTCGGACGCCCAATACCATCCGTCGTCGGTGAGGACCCAGTGTCCCCGGTTGCGGTAAGGCATCCAGGCGGCGTCCACGGAGGAGACCATCGGCTGCCAGCACCAGCCGATGTCCACGACCTGCACCCAGCTTCCATAGGGCGCGAGGCTGTCGTAAAAATAACTGTCCTGGGGATTCTCCAACGGGGGCGGCTCGGCCACGGCCTCCGGTGGAGGCGGAGCCATCGGCGCGGCAGGCGGCTGCATCATGTCGTACGGCGCGGCGGCCAGGGAGGCGTCCGGGGCTGCCGGGGCGGGGGCGGGAGAGGAAGGGGCGGCGGCGGGCGCCGCGGCCTTTTTGAAGAGCGCGGCGACGACTTTGTCCGAAACGCCGAGATCATAAAGGTAAAGGACTTCGTTGGCGGAGGGATTGTAGGGCTGGCCGGAATTCTGGATGAAAGCCACGATGGTTTCGTCGGCGACGTGGGATTGGGCGAGCTTGATGACTTCGGCCAGACCGGGGGACAAGTCGGCGGGCAGAGTGGGCGGGATTGCGGCGGCGGTCGCCGGAGGCGCTGACGGGGCGGGGGCGGGGACGTCGGCAGTGGAAGCGGGGGGCGCGGGCGGGTTGGAGGGAGAGGCGCCGTCATCGCCGCGGCTGCTGTCGAAGTGAGCGAACGCGCCGATGAGCAGAACCGTCGCAGCCACGACAACTGTGAGCAGAATCGAACTCGTAAAAGTTCGAGGATTCATAACGTCAGTCAGTATGCGCAGATTTTGGGCGCGACCGCAAGTTCAATCGGTCGGGCGAGTCTGCGGCTATTGTATATGGACGGCGGCAAATGGGAGGTATTCAATAATAAGGGCGGGGTCCTTGCGAGGGCGCCGCATCAGGGCTGGGTTTGAAAGGCCTGGAGCGGACTCACCGTGCCGCAGGCCAGACAGGGGACCGCGCCGGCCTGCGCGCCGCAATTGGGGCAGAGGGCCTGGTGGGCGAAGACGTCATAGCCCATGCGGCATTTGCCGCACATCCAGAAGGGGCCAACCGGGGGGGCTTGGTGGCAGGCGGGACAAGCCAGCCCCTGGTGAGCCGGGGCGGCGGCCAGACGGGAGAGCGCCCGCGCGCGTTGCAAGCCGCCCCAGCAATAGACCACCACCAACCCACTCATGAACACCAGCCACCAAGATTTCTTGTCCGCCGCATAGAGAATCAAAGCCGCCACACCCACGAAGCCAAGAGAGGCGGCAATCATCAGGCTGCGGGCGCGGCCGAAGACGAACCAAAGCAAGGACTGAAGGATTTGGCCGCCATCCAGCGGATAGACGGGCAGGAGGTTGAAAACCAGCAGCATCAGGTCAATATCCCAGAGTGTGACGACGAACTGGTAGGCGTCCGGCCTCATGGCCGGCCAGCCCAGCCCGCGAGCCAGGAAGACCAGAAAGGTGAGCAAGGGAAGGAGGGCGACATTGACGAGCGGCCCGGCGGCGATGCACCAAAGAGTGGCGCCCGGACGGGGCGGGGGCGAGACATAAGCGACGCCGCCAAAGGGCCAGAGGACAATTTGGTCGGCGCGCCCGCCCATTTGTTTGCAGGCCAGCGAGTGGCCGAACTCGTGGAGGGTGACGATGAGGAAGAGGGACAGATATTCGAGGACCGGCCAAAGATAGGAGGAATAGTTGACAGCCTGGCTCTGGATGCCGTAAACGGCCAGGAGAAACCAGGACCAGTGCAAATAAACGTCTATTCCGGCGAATCGGAACAAATGGATTGATCCACGTTTGGTTGGCACAACGGAACAAAGATTACGGCCCAATATGGAGATATGCAACGCCTGAATAGCCCTGAAAAGAGGCTTCCGAAATGAGGTTCCGGGGAGCGCGAGGAATCGAGTTGGAAGGGATCAGATTGATGCGGATGGGGCTGAAATCCGTAAAGAAAACCAACAGAACCTCAAAACTGATGCAAGTCGTTGTGGTTAAGGGTGTAATGTGGAAACCTCCCAAATTGGTGTCGAGGTTGTTTACATTTTGCCGGGAAATAGCGGGATGAGGTCAGATTCCTTGTTGGGGTGGAAATCGTCGTAAATACATGATATGTAAGCATTTGCGATTAGATGTGGGCTGTGGGAGGTTGTTTGCTTTAATGTGGTATGTGGCTTGCTATATGATGCATAGAATTGGACACTAAATCCAGTTGAGCATGTTGAAAAGACCATAAAGTGATGAAATTAGTGAGAATATGTGGGGTAGCCCTGGCAGGGGTGGTGTGTACATTCGCGGGTCAGCATGCGCTCGCAAATAACCTTCTGGAAAATCCCGGCTTCGAAACTGGAAATTTCAGCGGCTGGACGCTTTCGGGGAGCATGGCGTTCGAGGGAGTCAGTACGAATTTTGCCAGTTTGCCGGAGTCGGGCAGGTATTCGGCGTTCTTTGGGGCGGTAGGCTCGTATAACATCATTTCGCAGGACATTGCCACCACGCCGGGGGACACCTACAACCTGACTTTCTGGCTCGACGACAGCGGCGGGCCGTTTGCGGACGCCTACTTGAATTGGGGTTCGACCACGGCGCTGAACATCACGCCCACCGGCCGGTTTGGCTGGATGGAGTTCGGGGTGGACGAGGTGGCGACCGGCACCAGCACGGTGGTTTCATTTGGGTTTGATCAAGACCCCAGCTATTTCAACCTGGACGACACCAGTGTGATTCAAGTGTCGCCCGGCGGCGGCTTCCAAAACTCCGGGGGCTATCCCACCGTGGATCCGCCGGACGACAGCAAGGTTCCCGATCAGGGAGCGGGTTTGTGGGTGACGGCGGCGACGCTGCTGGGCCTGTGCGCGGCGGCCGGATATCGTCGGCGGCAGGGAAGGGTTTAGGCGGTCGCAACGCAATACTTTCCAACACGGTTTCTTGATGAGTCCCGGCGGACCGCAAAGGTCCCCGGGGCTGATTTTTTTTGGGCAGGCGGGATGGGGTGAATTCCCCGCTTCCCACAGCGCCTCTTCTGCGCCATAGTGGCGGGGTCTTGACACTCATGAACGAGAACATCCTGAAGCTGCTGGGACGGCGGGATTATGCGCCGTCCAATGTGCCGGAGTTGCTGCGGGGCCTGGGATTGCGGCCGCAGGAGCAGCAGGCGCTGCAGGCGGCCCTGCGCGATTTGGAAAAGAGCGGGCAAGTGGTCCGCACCAAGGGCAATCGCTACATCCAGGCGCAACAGGCGGACCTGGTGCCCGGAGTGATCCGAATCAACCGGCAGGGGCGGGGATTCCTGCAAGCGGATGATCCGGCGGCGGGGGAGATTGCGGTGGCGGAAAGCGCGACTTCCACAGCGATGCACGGGGACCGGGTGCTGGTGAGGCGCGACGCGCGGCCCGGGCAGCGGCGGAGGGCGGGCGAGGCGGCGACCGGGGAGGTGGTGCGAGTCCTGGAGCGGAAACGGACGCGGCTCGTGGGGACCCTCCAGCAGAGCAAACAATTTCTCTTTGTCATTCCAGACGACCCGCGCATTCCGCACGACATCTACGTCAGCCCGGCGAAGGAGACGGGGAGGCCGGCGCGGGCGGGGGACAAAGTGGTGGTGGAATTGGGCCGGTGGGAATCGCGCCACACCAATCCCGAGGGGGAGATCATCGAAGTGCTCGGGCCGGGGGACGAGGAGGGGGTGGACATGCTTTCGGTGCTGCGCCAATACCACCTGCCTTCGCACTTTCCCAAGAACGCGCTGCGCGAGGCGGAGTGGATCGCGCGGGGCGCGCCGGGCGTCGTCAAAGCAGCGGCGGGCGGGCCGGCGGGTTCCAACTTGGATGGGCGGGTGGACTGCCGGGCGCATCCGGTGATCACGATAGATCCGGATGACGCGAAGGATTTTGACGACGCGATCTGCCTGGAGCGCCAGCCGGGGGGGCAATGGAAAGTGTGGGTGCATATCGCGGATGTGTCGCATTACGTCAAACCGGGGAGCGCGCTGGACGAGGAGGCGCGGCGGCGGGGCAACTCGACGTATCTGGTGGACCGGGTGATCCCGATGCTGCCGGAGGCGCTGAGCAACGAGCTGTGCTCGCTGAAGCCGGGGGCGGAGCGTCTGACGAAGTGCGTGGAATTTCTTCTCGACAGCGAGGCGCGGGTGCTGCGCGCCCGGTTTTATCCGGCGGTGATCCGCTCGGCGCGCCGTTACACCTATCAAGAGGCGCTGGAGGTCATCCGGCGCCCCGCGCCGGGGGACGCGATTGAGGAGATGGTGCAAGAGGCGCACGCGCTGGCGCAGAAGGCGCGGCGGGCGCGGTTCCAGGCCGGCTCGCTGGACCTGGATTTCCCGGAGGCGAAAATCCGGCTTGACGAGCGGGGGCGGATTCTGCGCGTGGAGCGGATGGAGAACGACGTCTCGCACCAGTTGATCGAGGAATACATGCTGCTGGCCAACGAGGCGGTGGCGGCGCGGCTGACGGCCCTGCGGCGGCCCGCCGTGTACCGGGTGCATGAGGCGCCAAGCGAGATCCGATTGCAGGAGTATCGCCAGGAGGTTCTGGCCCATGGGATTCCGTGCGGGAACCTTTCACAACGCGGCGAGGCGCAGAAACTCCTGCGCCGGCTGGGCGCGCTGCCGGTCGGCCCGGCGCTGAAGATCGGCTTTCTGAAATCGCTGATGCGGGCGCGTTACGCGGTGGAACCGCTGGGGCATTACGGGTTGAGCAAGACGAATTACACCCATTTCACCTCGCCCATCCGGCGCTACGCGGACTTGCTGGTCCACCGGGCGCTGTTCGACCGGGTCGGGCCGTCGCTGGCGTCGCTGAAGGAAATCTCGGCCCACATATCGGAGACGGAGCGCAACTCGTCGGACGCGGAGCGGGACAGCGAGGATGTCAAACTATTTGCCCATCTGAAGGTGCAACTCAAATCCGGGCAGCGGGAGAAGTACGCGGCGCTGGTGATTGACACGCGGAATTTCGGATTTTTCGTGGATGTGCCGGGCCTGGGGATGAGCGGGCTGGTGCATCTTTCCTCGCTGCAGGACGACTTTTACATTTTCGACCAGGAGCGCGGGCACCTGATTGGCCGGCGCACGCGGCGGATCATCAAGCTGGGGGACAATGTGAGCGTGCAGGTCTATAAAGTGGACTCGTTCAAGAAGCAGGTGGATTTCCAGTTGGTCGGCTCCGCCGCGGCGGCAGGGCGCCCATCTGCGCCCGCGCGCCCGGCCGCGACGGCCGGCCGAAGGCCGGTGATTCTCGCGGCAAACGCTCCCGGAGGGCGACAGCAATGGACGGACAGGCGCGGCCAAGGGCGACACGGGCGGCATGGGCGGACAAGGACGGCAGAATATGGGCGGCGGAGGCGGTGAGGGGTGCGTGTGCGCAGCACGGCGCAAGTCATGATGTGGCCGGAAGAGCTTGCAAAGTGTCCAGAACCGCTTTGACGCGGGGGACCTCATGGGTTCGGAAAATGTCGGTTTTGCCCAGCGCGGCCAGCACGGCGAAGAAGGGTTCGGCGCAGCGGACTTCCGCGCCAAAATACTCGAAGGCGTGGGGCAGGGCGTGACAGACGGGAAAACCCAGCGAACGCAGACGAAAGGTGTTCAAAAAAACGGTCATCTGACGCCCCACGCGCGCCCCGCTGTCCCCCAAGTTCCGATAATAAAAGCCGAGACCCGGGTCAATCATAATTTTCTCCACCCCCTTGCGGACGGCCAGATCGGTCAGGCGCGAAAAATAGTCGAGCATGGGGGGGACGGGGTCGGCGGTGAGATGAAAATCTCCCACCTCGCGGACGTTGCGGCCCTGCACATAATTGATGATGACGGCGGCGGAATGGCCGGCGACCATGCGAAAAACTTCCCCCGCCTTTTCTGTTCCGGTGAGGTTGAGCACCCGCGCTCCAGCCTCCAGGCAGGCGCGGGCGACGCTGTGTTGGTAAGTTTCCACAGAGACGATGATCTTGGCCGCCGTCAGGCCTTTGACCACGGGAAGCAATTTTTTCTTCTGCGCGGCGGCGCCCAGGCGCGCGGCATGGCCCAGGGTGGATTCCGCCCCCACGTCCACGATGCGCGCCCCTTGCGCGCGCAGGATTTTTCCGCGCTCGACGGCTTTCTCCGCCGTGAGGCAGACACTTTCGCGGTACCAGGAGTCGGGCGAGAGGTTGACGACCCCCATGATGGCGGGTTGGGAATTGAAGTCGAAGACTTCGCCGTCGAGGGAAAATCCGCGCACCCGCGCGTTTGCGGCGGCGCGGTGGGACCCGGCCAGCTCGGCGAGGTATTGGAGAGACAACATATATTCAGTGACGCTTGAGCCTGATCTTAATTCCAAACTCAGATCAGTTTCAAATCAACTTCTTTCCAGACTTCGCGTCGGAGAATCGGGGGTGAAGAATAGGCTTTTGGAACGGGGGTGGTTGTGGGATACTGGCGTTCACACTTTATGAAGCATGAATTCTTGCGGGATCGCGTCATCTGGGCGGGAATACTCTTGGCGGGCATTTTGTCCGCCCCCGGCGCGCCGGGCACGCCCCCGGACCCCGGCCAGCGGGCTGCCGCGCTGCTGAGCCAGATGACGCTGGAGGAAAAAATCGGGCAGATGGCGCAGGCGGATTTGAAGTGCGTGGCCGATCCCGCCGATGTTCAAAAGTACGGCCTCGGTTCGATGTTGAGCGGCGGGGATTCCAAGCCGGCCGTCAACACCCCGGAAAGCTGGCTCAAGTCCTGCAACGAACTGCAATCCTGGGCGCTGAAAACCCGGCTGAAAATTCCGCTCCTCTACGGCATTGACGCCGTTCACGGGCACAACGACGTGGTGGGGACGGTGATTTTCCCGCATCACATCGGCATGGGGGCCACGCGCGACGCCGCCTTGGTGGAACAGGCCGAGCATGTCACGGCTTCGGAGGTGGCGGGCACGGGCATCCGTTGGGTGTTCGCCCCGTGTGTCGCCGTGGTGCAGGACGAGCGGTGGGGGCGGACGTACGAGAGCTACGGCCAGTCCCCGGATCTGGTTTCCGAATTGGCCGCGGCGTCGGTCAAAGGGTTTCAGGGACCGGAACTCTCGGCCAGAAGCGACTCGGTTCTGGCCTGCGCGAAACATTTTTTGGGCGACGGCGGCACACAAGGGGGAGTGGACCAGGGCGACACCAAATGCGACGAGGCCACATTGCGCAAATTGTATCTGCCGCCTTACCGCGCCGCGGTGCGGGCCGGGGTGGGTTCGATCATGGTTTCCTACAGCAGTTGGAACGGCGTCAAGATGCACTCGAACAAACACCTGCTCACCGACGTTCTCAAGGGCGAGCTTGGCTACCAGGGGTTTTTGGTTTCCGACTGGGCGGCGATTGACCAGATTTCGCCCGATTACAAGACCGACATCGCCACCTCCATCAACGCCGGTCTGGACATGATAATGATTCCCTACGGCCCGGGAACCAAGAACAACTATGTGGAGTTCATTCAGGACCTCAAGGAGCTGGTGGCGGCGGGGAAGGTGCCGCAATCGCGGATTGACGACGCGGTGTCGCGGATATTGCGCGTCAAATTTCAGATGGGTCTTTTTGAAAATCCGTGGACCGATCCGGCGCTCACGGCGAAGATCGGCTCGCCGGAACACCGCCAAGTCGCCCGCCAGTGTGTGCGGGAATCCCTCGTCCTGCTCAAGAATGAGCGTCACACGCTGCCGTTGGCCAAAGACGTCAAACACCTGGTGGTGGTGGGCCAGGCCGCCGACGACCTGGGCCAGCAATGCGGGGGTTGGACCATCACCTGGCAGGGCGGCCTGGGCCAGACGACCCGCGGCGGCACGACGATATTGGCGGCGATTCGCCAAACTGTTTCCCCGGGAACAGAAGTCACCTTTTCCCCCGACGGCGGCAATATCAAGAATGCCAGCGCGGTGGTGGTGGTCGTCGGCGAACTGCCCTACGCCGAGATGAAGGGGGACCAGACGAATATGACCCTCGCGCCCGCCGACGCGGCGCTGGTGGAAAAAGCCAAGGCTTCGGGCGCCCCCACCACGACGCTGCTGCTGAGCGGGCGGCCCCTGGTGCTTGGCTCCGCGCTGGCCGCCAGCGACGCCTTCATCGCGGCATGGCTGCCGGGCACGGAGGGTTTGGGAGTGGCCGACGTGCTCTTCGGCGACGCGAAGCCCGCGGGAAAATTGCCGAGGGAGTGGCCCCGCGACAACGAGCAACTGGCCGCCAACGCCCTGCCCGGCGCGCCGCTTTTCGAATTGGGGTTCGGTCTGGGCTATTAGCCCGTGGAATTGGACAGCCTCCAAGTGGCGACCGGCCAAAGCTGGCGCGCCCGGCGCGAATCGAACGCGCGACCCACTGCTTAGAAGGCAGTTGCTCTATCCAACTGAGCTACGGGCGCAACCGTTGATAATCAACAACTTACGGATTGGCATATCGAATCTATTTGACTTTTTGATACTGGTTTTGGATACTGCCCGATATGCAAGACGAAAAGAAGCCAATTTGGCAGAAAACCCAGTATGCAAATTTGATTCGTTACGTTCCATCAGGGACATTTTACGCGCGAATCCGCATCCAGGGCAAGTTGATACGCAAGTCTCTTGAAACCGATCTGATCTCGGTGGCGAAACTCCGTTTGGGAGACCTTGAGAAAACGGAGCGGCAGGCAGTCGAAAGCAAGGATTCTGTCGGCAACGGCCGCATGACGGGCGGACAGGCAATGGACATTTTGAAAGAACGGGTGGGCGGCGATGCTTCGCTCAAGCCCCGCACGAAGCTGTATTACCAGCAAAGGATTGCCGCGCTGACAAAATCATGGCCTGGCTTCCGCGAACTCGAACTGCGGCGAATTACCAAGAGCGACTGTTTGAATTGGGCGGCGCGTGTTGGCGCAAAGGCCAGTCCGACGGCGTTCAACCACACAATCAGCATTCTGAGGGCGATCATCGAAATTGGCGTGGAGGGTGGCGCACGCTATGACAATCCCGGCAGATTCATCAAGCGGGCCGGCGAGCGTCCAAAAAAGCTTGAGCTTCCCGATTGCAGCCAATTCCCGAAGTTCGTTGAGGAAATCGAGAATTCGGGCAGCGGGTTTTCCAAGCCCTGCGCGGCGCTGGTGCGGTTCCTCGCCTTTGGCGGTTTCCGCAAACTTGAGGCGTCACATGTTACATGGGCTGACTGTGATTTCGAGAAAGGCAAAATCATCGTGCGCGGCGATCCCGTCACCGGGACAAAGAACCGGGAAATTCGAGAAGTCCCGATGATCCCGGACATGGTTGAACTCCTGGGCCGTTTGCGGCTGGATCGCCCAGACGCGAATCCAACGGATCATGTCATGCTTGTGCATGAGTGCCAGAAAGCAATGGACCGAGCTGCTAAAATCGTTGGAATGCCGCGCATCACCCACCATGACCTCCGCCACCTGTTCGCCACCCGGTGCATCGAATCCGGTGTGGACATTCCGACGGTGTCACGCTGGCTCGGCCACAAGGATGGAGGGGCGTTGGCGATGAAGACCTACGGCCACCTGCGCGACGAGCACAGCCAGGCGATGGCGCAGAAGGTGAAGTTTTGAGAGCTGGCAACCACACCCAATTGGAACAGGCAATTTCTCCCTGATAAGCACCACCCGGCACAATCCGCTCTCACTTTGAAGCGGCATGTGCCGCTGCCGGAGTCCGCCGTCGTCGTGTGCCGATGGCCCAAGCTGCCACGATTCCACGCAGGGCCAGGGTTTTGAACACACGGGAATTCTGAGTGCGCCCGAGCGGATTCCTTCCATGGCCTGGTCATCCATATCACAGGTTCCCACGCAGCATTTGGCCAATTATCATTTTTTCGTCCTTCGCTTCCACATCGCAAGATTAGCACGGACTGCGGCGGAGAGTGGGTGCGTAAAGGCGTCGAGGATGTTCAGCGCCTCTTCGGCGCGTTTTATAGCCTGGACGCGCTTGCCCAATTTGTCCAACACGAGTGCGTAGTTAAAAAGCCAAAGACCTTCGTTGCGCCGGTCGCCAACCTCGCGGTAAATCGCCAGCGCCTGCTCGATAAACTCGCTGGCCTTGCCCGGCTCGCCCAACTGGCCATGAGCGATGCCAAGACTGGCGAGGCCGCAGGCTTCGCCGCGCCGATCAGCAATCTCGCGGTAAATCACCATCGCCGGCCCGAACACCTTGATGGCCTTGCGCGGCTCCATCAACTGGCCACAAGCGAT
>JBEKAN010000077.1:0-13592 GCA_050015895.1 Verrucomicrobiota bacterium | reverse complement strand
CCGCCTCCGTCGTCCGCGATGCTCCCTCCGAAACTTCCTCCGGCACCCGCGCAAAATAGGCCCGCCCAACCCCGTCCGCGTCATACCCCGCCACAATGAACTCAATCGTCTCCATCACGAACTGGCCCTCGTGGGTTTTTCCATCGCTGACATAAGAATACGGGATCGCCGCCCCCTGGCGCCGCTGAAAGGCAACCTGCGCGCGCCCGGAGGCGGTGAGCTCCTCCTCAAGCTGGCCCTTTAAACGCACCTCCTCCGGCTCAATGTAAACCCGCGACAAATAGAGGTTCAACTGCTGCGCCAGCGCCTTGACCGGCATCGAACTCTTGTTCTTCAAGCTCTTGCGGAACTCCTCCACAAACCAGCCCGTGCTTTTGACGACTCCCTTCGCGTCGGGAAAAGAGGACTTTCCCGATACCACCACCCCGCATTTCTCTGTGAACTTGAACAACTGCGCCGCGTTGTCCGGGCCGGTCCGCGTGGCCCCCGCCGCGTTGCGGTAAGTCTCCCGGCTGTCCGCGGTGAGAACCATCCCGGAGGGAGTGAGCGCGACAATGCACAACGACATATCAGCACGATACATACCACGACATACCTCTCCCCGCAATTGTGGATTGTTGTCGTTGCGCGCCCAAAAAGCACCACTTCCTCCCAGCGAAGCCTGGGAAGAAGTTCATTGGGATTCGACATCTTCTGATTTTTCCCCCATGCTCCCGCCATGAACCCCGTCACCCAACCGCCCTCCCAGGACGCCAGCCTCATGGACCGCCGCGAATTCCTCCGCGGCGTCGCCGCTGGCGCCACGCTCACCGCCGCCGGATTGGCCGGCGCGCCGCAATCCGCCGCCGCCGCCGCGCCCGCGCCCGCCGCGCCGCACGCGCCGCCTTTCGCCGCCATTCAAATCGGCCCGCACACCATCCTGGACGAGGGCATTGACCATTGCCTGGAGCTGCTCCAGGACACCGCCGCCGTCAATTGCCTGATGGTTTACAGCCATTCCTACCACTCCGATTTCCGCAAGCCGCCCCAACTCGTGGCCACCGACCACGGCCTCGCCACCCGCCCCTCGCCCAGCCGCAAACTGCCCAGCGTCTGGATCCGGCAGCACGACCAATTCTTCAAAAACACCGCGCTCCGCCATCAGAAACTGGACAGCTCCTTCACCTACGCCGACCGCGATCTGTTCGCCGAACTGGCCGCCCCCGCCCGCAAGCGCGGCATGAAACTTTACGCCCGCATCTTGGAGGCCAAGGGACCCACCGTCGCCCGGGAAATTGACAACTTCTCCAGAATCCAGACCGTGGACATCTTTGGCAGGACCGCCACCGTGGGCTGCTGGAACCACCCCGATTACATCAATTTCTGGACCGCCACCGCCGAGGACATGTTCAGCAACTACGATCTGGACGGCCTGCAATTCGGCGCCGAACGCTGCGGCCCCCTGATGAACGTCCTGCTGGCCCGCGCCGATGTCGCCCCGGCCTGCTTCTGCGAACATTGCCAGGCCCGCGGACGCGCCCGCGGGATTGACCCGGACCGCGCGCGCCAGGGCTATGAGAACCTTTACAATTACGCCCGCTCGCTCAAAACCGACCGGCCCGCCCCGGCCGACGGCGTGTTCGCCTGCTTCCTGCGCATCCTGCTGCGGCACCCGGAAATCCTCTCCTGGGAGTACCAGTTCCGCCTCGCGCGCGAGGAGGTCCTCCAGGCCATCTACAAATCTGTCAAGACCATAAAACCCGGCGCGGTGGTCGGCTGGCACGTGGACCACCAGGCCACCAGCTTCGACCTCGTCGCCCGCGCCGAGTTGAGCTACGAGGAGGCCGCAGCCTACTCCGATTTCATCAAATTGGTCGCCTACCACGACATCCTCGGCCCCCGCGTCCGCTTTTGGTATCTGGACCTCCTCCAGAAGGGCGTCCTGGCCGAGGTGCCGCTGGAGGACTCGCTGAGCCTCTACTACGACCTCCTCGGCTACGACAAAAACACGGAGCCGAAACTGGCCGCCCTGGAAAAAACCGGATTCTCGCCCGACTACGTGTACCGCCTGACCAAACAAAGCGTCGCCTCCGCCGCCGGCAAGACCAAAATCCTCACCGGCGTGGGATTTGACATTCCGTGGAATTCGACCCTCATGCCGGCCGATCCGGAGAAGATTTATCAATCCGTGCTCAAGTCCTTTGAGGCCGGCGCCGCCGGCGTGGTCGCCTCCCGCGAGTACGAGGAAATGCGCATGCCCAGCCTGCGGGCCTTCGGCCGCGCCATCCGCGAACTGGCCGCCAAGTAAATGTAATTCCGAATCCCGCGCCTGACCCCTTCGCAAGCCTCACTGCGCGGCTTCGATGTCCGTCAGCAAAGCGCCGAGGGAATCTGCCGGGGGCGGAGTTCCAGCCACCCAACCAAGATTTTGATCCGTGCCGGTAGGACCACCTGGATCAATGTTTGGCACGGCGTCCGACATCATCCTGCGAGTAACCGGTATGGCCTTGACGCTAAAGTCCGAATAGGCCACCACCAGAACCATCGCTTTGTCATGAGCCATTTCCGTAGGGTCCACAACAGGATCGGCGGTCGTGCCGCCAGGCACAAAATATTCAGTCAACATACATTTTGGGGCTTCAAAGCTGGATTGTTTCGGATAGAGTCTGGGATGGAACTCGTCGACGGGGTCAGCCCACAGGTTCCAACAATAAGAGGAACGGACGTCCCCGTCCGGGGAGTCCGTCGTCAATAGCGGGAGATAGGCGGCCTCTCCCAGCGGTGAAGTTGGCTTTGAGTTGTAACTGGGGCAGAAGAAGATCGCCCCCGTCCCAACATAACCCATTGGATACAAATAACCAATGTTCTGAAAATTGGTGTCCACTTCGCCCGGGGGAAATGCTTTTGGAACCGTGGTCGTGGGGGTGCCACAATAAACATACCGTCCATAATGTTCCGCGCCAACTTCGTTAAACGCATGGTTGGGAAGATCCACTGGGGGGAGAACATCTTGATAATCCGACGCGTACATGCTGGCCCCCTGGGTTATCTGCCTGACATTACTCAGGCAATTGCCGAGTCTGGCCCGTTCCTTGGCCATCGCCAGCGCCGGCAGCAGCAACGCCGCCAGAATGGCGATGATGGCGATGACGACCAAAAGTTCGATCAAGGTGAACGCTCCGGCGGGGGCGGTCGGGAGAGTTTCAATCTTCTGATTTTTCATTGTGAACCGCGCTTTCTTTGCCACGTTGTCAAACGGGCTTGATCAACCATTGACACCCCGCCCTTCCGCAGGACGCCGGGCTGATGGGGTTGATATAGTTGATGGTCGCACCCGCTGGCCACTTTGTCAATCTGGTTTTGGCACAAACTGGCGCATTTCAGGGCCAATTCATGAGGGTGCCGTGGAGGGGAACGTCGCGGCCACCCGCCGCTCTGGATGACCGGCGATGGGAGGAAGCGCGGAGAAGACGCGGAATCAGGCCTCCAGGAGGGTTTGACCCACGAAATAGCACGATTATGCACGATTATGCACGATTGGACACGATTATGCACGATTTCCTCCTTCGCTTCCGCCTTCGCCTGGCATAAGGCGGACAGGAAAGCTTCCACCTTCGCTGTGGCGGCCGGAGCTTCCACCTTCGCTCCGGCGGCCGGAGCTACGGAGGACGGGACGGAGGACAGGTGGGCCTGGCAGCACGGGTTCATTGCGACCAAGCCATTTTTTGCCGTTGTTTGCCGTTTCGTCACAAAAAATATTTTTTTTTACCTTTATTGACCTTTATCCACCTTTATCCACCTATATTGGGATGGTCTGGGGCGGAAGGACGCGCGGGGCGGGCGCAGGGCCGGACGGAAGGGACTGCGCCACTTTGGCGCAAGACATGCCATTGTGCGGCGGTGGCAGACCGCCGCCACAAGACGGGAGCGGCTGCGCGCCAGTTCGGCCCAAAATACGGCGAGCCGCGCCGCCGCGGACGCGTTGCCGTCCGGGCCGGTTGTGACGTTATTTGCCTCTGGCCTCATGCTGCTGTAAGGGGTATCACATAGCGAAGGAAATGTCAAGGCAAATTTGGAAAAAATGCGGGGGGGGCGCATTCCACGTTTTTGGGTGGTTTTTTCCTCATCTTCAGCCCTAATCTCAGGGGTGGGCCAGGATTAGGATTAGGATTAGGATTAGGAGGGGAACCCATAGAAGTGAAACGCACCCTGCGGGGGTTGGATGAAAGAGGTTTGAGCAGAGCGCCCGCCAAGCGGCTTTCCGCGGGGTCCTACCTCAAAAAGCGGCAATGTTTACGGGGTTCCTGACGGGTTGAGGGATCAAAACCCAGCAGGGCCAATTCACGAAGATGTTTTAGAGGTTGGCTGGCGGGCATTTAGACGACGCATGTGGTTGGATTGGCCCTGTAAAGTGGAAGGCGTGGAAATATAACTCTTGACCCTGTGGCCCGGCTTTGGCAATCCGGCGGGTGTTGGGCGGAGAATTCCAGCACCGGCCAGGCTGAATTTAATGTGACAATCCTGTTACGGTTGTGTTACAAGGCTGTGACATGTTCTCCATTCAAAAGTGGTTCGCCAAAGACGACCAGTTCTTTCGCCTCCTGCGCGCCAGCGCCGAGGAGGGCCGCGCCAGCGTCCAGGCCCTCCGCCAAATCATGCAAGACGCCGCCCCCGACGCCAGCCTGGCCCAATTCGCCGCCGCCCGCCGCAAGGACAAGCAGATCACCGTGCAGATCACCGAGTTGCTCGCCCGCGTCTCCATCACCGGGCTGGACCGCGAGGACATCGAGGCCATATCCCGCTCACTTTATCGCGTCCCCAAGACGGTCGAGAAATTCGCCGGCCGCTATCTGGTTTGCGCCCCGCAGATGGGTTCCATTGACTTCTCCCGCCAGATCGCACTGGTCGGGCAGGCGGTGGACACCGTGGCCTTGATGATCAAGGAGCTGGAAGAATCCCATTTCGAGGCGGTCAACCAGGCCAATGAGAAACTGCAGACCATCGAAGGCGACGCCGACAAGCTGGTGCTCCAGTTGTTGACCGAGCTCTACGGCGGCCGGCATCCCCCCCTGACTGTCATCATGGCCAAAGACCTTTACGAGATGCTGGAGAAGGTGGTGGACCGCTGCCGCGACGCTGGCAATGTCATTGATAATGTCGTCCTCAAGCATTCCTAGCCGCCATGGAACCGGTGCTCCTCCTCGTGGTCGTCATTCTCTCCGTCCTGGCCTTCACCTACACCAACGGCTTCCATGACGCCGCCAACGCCATCGCCACCGTGGTGGGGACCCGCGTCCTGACCCCGCGCCAGGCCGTGACCCTGGGCGCGATCACCAATTTCCTCGGCGCCCTCTGCGGCGTGGCAGTCGCCACAACCGTTGGGGCCGATCTGATAGACTCCCGCCTCATCACCCCCGGCACCATCCTTTGCGCGATGCTCGCGGGCATCGCCTGGAATGTTCTGACGTGGTATTTTGGCCTGCCTTCCAGCTCCAGCCACGCGCTTTTCGGCGGACTCATCGGCGCCGCCCTGGCCTCCGCCCGCGGCAACTGGAAAGTCGTCCAATGGCCGGCCTTCTATCACAAAATCGTCCTTCCGATGCTGGCCTCCCCCCTTGTCGGATTTGTCGGCGGCATGTCGGTCATGACGCTCCTGTTCCTCCTCATTCGTTCCATGCGTCCGCGCCGGGTGGACAACGTCTTTGGCCGCCTCCAACTGGTCAGCGCCTCCTACATGGGCTGGTCCCACGGCTTCGCCGACGGGCAGAAAACCATGGGCATCATGGCCCTGGCCTGCTATGTGGCCACCCAGCACGGCGGCCTGCGCCAGCTTCCTGAGTGGCTGGGTTTTCTCTCCCTCCCCAAATTCGAGATCAAAACCTGGGTCCAATGCTCCTGCGGCGTGGCCATGGCGGCGGGCACTTACATCGGCGGCTGGCGCATCATCCAGACCCTGGGCCGCAAGATGGTTCGTTTGCGCCCGGTTCACGGCTTTGCCGCCGAAACCACCGCCGCGACTCTTCTGCTGGTCACCGGCAGGCTCGGCCTTCCCATCTCCACCACCCACACCATCACCACGGCGATCATGGGGGTCGGCTGCGCCCGCCGTTTCAACGCGCTGAACTGGGAATTGGTGGAGCGCATCCTCTGGGGTTGGCTGATGACCATCCCCGCCACCGCCCTGCTGGCCTACGGCCTGATCGCTCTGGCCCGCGCCGTCGGCCGGGCCGGATGAACCTCCCGCTCAGTGCGTCAGCCGCGAAGCCATCGCGTAGATGATCAATACCAGCAGCACCAGGCCCGCTCCGAAAAAGAAGTACCCGAACGAGCGCGCGATGGTTTTCCAGTGCTCCCAGTCGCCGGTGGCCCGCATGTCGCCCAGCCGCCCGGCGGCCAGCAGACGGTCGTACCAGCGCCGCCGCTCGTGCAGCAGTTCCGTCTTGGAAACCCGGCCCGAGAAGATCACCGTGTCCATGGGAAATTTCTCCAGTCGGAAATGGGTGTTGAAAAAGTGAATCGTAAAAATGAACCCCGCCGCCAGCAGCGCCTCGTCCGAATGGACGATCAGCGCGATGTTGATCGCCCAGCCCGGCAGAAAATGCGAGAAGAACTGCGGAAACCACATGATCAGCCCCGAGACGCCGATGATGAACACGCCCCAGAACACCGCGAAATAATCGAATTTCTCCCAGTAAGTCCACCGCTCAAATTGCGGTTTCGGCCCTTTGCCAAAAAACCATTTCTGGTGCGCGATGAAGTCCTTGCAGTCCTGCCAGGTCGGGATCATCGAGTCGGGGCCGAAAACCACCCATTTGAACCGCGCCCATTTCGAGCGCGTGTCGCCGCTGAGAAGGCCGGCCCGCCCCTGCCACGAATTGCGCGCCAGCTTGGCCAGGTGCAGTCCGAAGTAGAGGAAAGTGATCAGCGCGCCGAAATGATGCAGCGTGCGCGCCACTTCCGCCCCGCCCAGCAGCCCAAAGATCACTTTGGCCCATTGCGTGTAGTAAAACTTCAGCGGCATGCCCGTCAGCACCAGCAGCAGGAAGCTGGTGACCACCAGGAAATGGAGAAAACGCTCGAAGGGCGGAAAGCGCGTGAACCACTCGTCGCCCTCCTGCGTCCGGATCTTGGCCTCGCGGAACGTCTTCGAGTCGTGCGCCCACAGGTAGCCCGAGCGGAAGAGCCACAACCCCGTGTGCGCCCCGAAGAACAGGAACACCCCGATCAAGAGCGCCGTCATGGCCACGAATGTGTAATGGAGCTGCGGATAGTGCCTGGCGTCCGTCGGGTCCGCGTGCGGAATATACTTGGCAAAGTTGGCGTTCGCCCCCGGATGGCATTTCTGGCAGGTCGCCACGATGTTCGCCTTGGAAAGGTGCGACGCCGGATTGGACTGCGGCAGCACGTCGTGATGCCCGTGGCAGTCGTAGCACGCCGCCACCTCGGGCGCGACATTGGGCTTGCCCAGCAGCATCGCCTTGCCGTGGTAGGTGTCCCGGTAATGCGCCAGCCGGTCGGCGTGGCAGCTCCCGCATTTCTCGTCGCTGGCGGCCTTGAAATTGCTCTCGTCGGGCGCTCCTATTTGATGAGCCGAGTGGCAATCCACGCACACCGGGCCGTTCTTCCCCCCCTGGGCCAGAAGCTGCCCGTGGACGCTGGCGTTGTAAGTCTTCTCGATGCCCAGGTGGCATTTGCCGCAGGTCGCCGCGACATTGGCGTGGTTGATGGGCGAACTGCGGGCCACACTCCTGAGGATGTTGTGCGTGCCGTGGCAGTCGTTGCACGATGGCGCCACGATCAACCCCATTTTCAACAACGCCCGCCCGTGGATGCTGTCGGTGTACTGGCTGGCCACCTCGGGGTACTTCATCCGATACTCGCTGGTCAGGTCCGGGTTGTTGTGGCATTTGCCGCAGGTGATCGGCAGGTTGAGCTTGAACACCGGCGAGTCGGCCAGTTTGACAGACACGATGTCGTGCGATCCGTGGCAGTCGGCGCACCCGGCCGCCGCCGACGCCCCTTCGGCCCGGCTCATGCCGTGGATGCTGCCCTTGTATTCGCCCGTCTCGGAGGCGTGGCACGTGGCGCATTGCCCCGGGGGCAGCCCGGCCGGATGCACCGCGTCCTTGATCGTGTTGTGGCAGTCCGTGCAATGGAGCTGGCTGTGGACCGAATGTTGAAGGGCATTGGTCGGGAACACCGCCATCGGCGTGGATTTCCCGTTGACCGTCCGCGAGGTCGTCGGGTCGCTGTGGCAGTCCAGGCAATCCTGGTTGGCGATTGGGTCCGCGGCCAGCCGGCCCGCCAGCGCGCAAGAAAGCAGCGCCAGCGCGCAAACGGCCGCCCGTGCCCCCCTACATCCCGCCGTTATGGCAGTCGGTGCATTGGTAAGCCGGATCATATTCATCAATCGGGTGCGCGAATTTCTGGCCCTGCGCGGTGAGCTGGTTCAACTGCTCCCCGCTCCCCTGCGTGAGAATCCAATGGCACACGTTGCAGTCGTTGGCTTTGATCATCGTCTGGGTGGTGCTGGAAACGTGCTTGCCATCATGACACCGGAAGCACCCGGGAAAATCCTTGTGCCCGATGTTGTCCGGGTAGTCCCGCCAGCTTGCCTTCATCTCCGGGAAAAAATTGTTGGTGTAAATCTCCTGCACCGCCGCAATCGCCTCTCTCACGCGCGGATCGTTGGGAAATTGTTGCGCGAGTGTCGTCGCAATGCCTTCCAGCGCCTGCGTCTGGTTCGTGTAGGGGCGGCAGAGCACCCCCACCGCGTTGGTCTTGATGTAGGGCAGCAGCGGAAGCCGCCCCAGGGACATCGCCAGGTTCACCGCGCTCTCCGGGGACTGCAGTTTGTGCGCCGGCCGGTTGTGGCAGTCCATGCAGTCCATCCTGCGAATTTCCATCTGGCTCACGTCGTTGGTGAAACTTTTGGTCCGAAACACCGTCACCACTCCCTGGCGGTCGGTCATCCGCACCCACGGGATTTGCTGGCGGGCCGAGTCCGCGGCCACGTACTCGATCTTGTTGGCCACGTTCATGTGCCAATGGATCCCGCTGGTCGGCCCGTGCGTCGGGTCGCCCCCGCCCACATGCAGCAGCAGGCGCACCGAGTAGAGCGTGTTGGTCTGGTCGGGCAGATAATAAGAGAAGGTGCGGTCCAGGTTGCCGACAAATTGGCTCGGCCAGTGGCACTGCTCGCACGTCTCCTGCGCCGGGCGCAGATTCTTGACCGGCGTGGGGATCGGCGTGGGATACTTCTTGGTCAGCGTGGCATAGACCTGGTAAGTGCCGGACAATTTCGACCGCACGTACCACGTCGCCCCCTTGCCGATGTGGCACTCCGCGCACGCCACCCGCGCGTGCGGCGAATGCAGGTAGGTCGTCAATTCCGGTTTCATCACTGTGTGGCACGACTCCCCGCAAAACTGCACCGACTCGGTGAATTGATAGGTGTGATAACTCACAATGGCCGTGATCAGCAGAAACCCCACGCTGGCGGGAATGAAAAACGACAGCAGCTTCCGGTCCCGCGCCCTCGAAAAATCCACGTCAATCCGCAACCCCGCCGCGCCCCCGTTGGCTTTGGCCATCTTCCGCCGCCAGCGCCACGCCCAAAACAGAATCAGCATCAGCCCCGCGAAAAAAAACGCCGGCGCCACCAGAAACGTCAGAATCCCCACGTACGGATTCGACGTGTGCGCAATCGTGTCCAGGAAGAACAGCAGGACAAAGGCGAAGACGCTGGAGGCCATCAGCACCAGGCCCGCCAGGCTCACCCAGTTGCGGAAAAGGGACAGCAGCGAACTGGAGCCGCCGGTTCCGGTGGGGGGGGTTGCGTTCATATTCGTTGGGCCGGGGGCTGGAGTGTTGGAGCGGGCGTCTCCGCCCTCGCTCCAGCACTCCCCGGCCCTCGCCCTGGGTTTACTTCTTGAAAGTGCGCATATACGCCACAAGACCCTTGATCTGGTCGTCGGTCAGGCCCGCGACCGGCTGCATCAACGTCTTGTCATCCTTCTTCAGCCCCTCCTTGAGGGACTTGAAGGCCGCGTCGTCCTTCAGCGCGTCCTGCACCTTCGCGTCGGAGTAATCCTTTGCGCCCAGTTTCTTGCCCATCACCGTGTCTCCCTTGCCCTCCGCGCCATGGCACTTTTGGCAGTTCTTTTCATAGAGCGCCTTGCTGTCCTGCGCGGTTGCCGTCACGGCCGCCACCATCAGGATGGCCGCCGCGGCTGTCATGCTTTTTTTCATGCTTCCTCCAAGAGTTCGGGTTTTTTGCGTGCTCCCCGGCGGCGAACTCCATCCCGCCGGGAACATCGGCGCCGCGTCTTCCGCGGCCAAATCTCACGCCCGCTCCGGCCGCGCCCCCTCCCTCGGCGTCGCGCCGGGGACCACGTTTTCCAGCGTCGGCAGGTCCCGGGCCAAAAAGTACTTGATCAAGAAAATCAATATCATGAACGGCAGCGCCAGCAGCACCATGGACAGCAGCCACCCTTCCGAGCCGGCCAGCTCCATCTTGTAGCTCATGAACCCGCGCAGGCTCTTGGAAAACAACTGCCCTCCAATGACCACATTCCAGCGCATCGCCAGCACCCCGGTCAGAATCAGCGCCGAACTGGCGAAATACACCCGCCGCCGGTTCAACTCCGCCACCCTGCGCCGGATCAACTGCATGGACCCCAGCAACAAGAAGGGCACCAGCGTCCCCATGCACGCCTGCCCGATCAGCAGCGTGTAAAACAACTTGCTCGTCGCCACGTACTTCAAAATCTCTATCCCCTCCTCCCCCGAATAGAGCCGGTGCAGCCAGTCCAGCCCCTCGATCGTCGCGTCTATCACCAGCGCGTAAAACAGAAACGACGCCATCAAATCCAGGCACTTCATGTCCGCCGTGATCCGCCTCGCCCAGCACAGGAACATGTACACGAACACGCACAGCGCCATCCCCGACACCACCGCCGAGAGAATGAAGATCACCGGCATCAGCACATTGCCCCACCACGGGTTCGCCTTGATCGAGCCAAAGATGAACCCCACATACCCGTGCAGCAGGAACGCCGACGGAATGCCGACGATGGAAATCACCCGCCCGAATCGCGCGTCCAATCGAAGCGCCGGCTCCGATATGTCCGTCACCCCCAGCGTGAACGCCCGGTAAATGATCCCCCTCAGCCCCGTCTCCGTGTTCGACCACAGCACAAAGTCATGCCGGTAGTCGAACCACAACTCCAACAGCAGCACCGCCATCAGATACCACGCGTACACAAACCCGAACATCGCCATCGGCGAGCTGAAATGCGGCGTCATCATGATCTCAAAGCACCGCTCCGGATGCCCCAGGTGGAACAGCAGCGGCAGCGCCGCGCAGAGCAAAAACGCCAGCGCCGTCAACAGCGCCAGCCGGTAGGTCGGCTCCAGCGCCTTGACCTTGAACACCCGCACCAGCGACGCCATGATGAACGCCCCCGCCACCAACCCCGTGATGTACGGATACACCACGATCAGCACCCCCCACAGCGGATGCAGCGTCCTCTCGTTGGGATAGACATAGCCCTGGAACTGCGGCAGCGCGTCCACGATGTTGGTCACGATGGTCGTGTTCATCATCGCACCTCCTCATCCAGCCCCGCGTAGGCCACCCGCGGCCCGGTGCCCAGGAACTTTTTCAACTCCTCCACCTTGTTGTTGGCGATGAACTGCTGGAGCGGGTCGTCCTTCACCGGGTGTTTCAGATCCCCGAAAATCCTCGCCTGCGACGGGCATATCTCCACGCACGCCGGCTTGAGTCCGCGGGTGATCCGGTGATAACACAAATTGCATTTGTCCGCCGTGTGCGTCTCCGGATTGAAGAACCGGCATCCGTACGGGCAGGCCTGGATGCAAAAACCGCACCCGATGCAGTAATTCTTGTCCACCAGCACCGCCCCGTCCGGCGCGTCGAAGGTCGCCCCCACCGGGCAGACCTGTGTGCAGGGCGAGTGCTCGCACAGGTTGCAGAGTTTGGGCACAAAAAACGACTTGAGTATGTCCGCCTTGGGAATCAGCGAATCCGGGAAGCCCTTCCGGCCCGCCTCCGGTGAGTCCACAAATGTCTCCCCCCGAGGTTTCCCGGATTCTGGCTTGGGCTTGGTGATCACATAGCGCTCGATCCACGTCCGCCAATGGCCCTCCGGCACCGCGTTCTCCTGGCAGCACGCCTCCACGCACAACCCGCACCCGATGCACCGGTCCACATCCAGCGCCATCAGCCATTTGTGGTCGAACGGGTTGTAGCCCGCCGGGGCGGGGGTGATGGTCAGGACGTTCTGCACCGCCGCCTTGCACGTGCGCGCCGCCGGCATCGCCAGCAGCCCGCCCACGATTCCCGCCAGTCCCTTCAGCGCCCCGCGCCGTGTCATCTCTTCGCTCATGGTGGCACCTCGTTGGGTTGATGGGGAACATGGCACTCCGTGCAGACATTTCCCGTGTAATGGTCGTGGACGTTGATTTGGTGCATCCAAGCCGGACGCGACGGGCTGGCCGCGTGACACCGCACACACAGGCTCATGTTCAGCTTGGGCAGTTTCACCCCCGCGGGATCCTCCACATGCTCCCGGCCGGGGCCGTGGCAGGTCTCGCACGAAAGCGTCTTGTGCGCCCCGCTGGCCAGCTTGGCCGCGTGGTCCGTGTGGCATTCCACGCACGCCGCCTTGCCGGCCCAAAATGGCTGCCGCGAGGAGGCGATCTCCTGCAACGCCGCCCCCCGGTAATGGCCGTATTCCCCGAATGACGGAGGCGTCAGAAAATACCGCGCCGTGAAATACACGCAGAGGATGCCGATGGTCAGCAGCACCAGGCGGATGACTTGCGGCGGCATTTTCAGCAATCGCGACATCAGGTCCGTTTCCAAGCGTCGCCGGAAATGCCGGCGCCCTTTGAAATCTGTTTCGTTTTCACGCCTTAACCTTCGCAAGCCCAAAGGGATAAGGCTTCACGGGAATTGCTATTTGCACTACATTTTTTGTGGAGTTGACAGTTTTCACCCCGCGCAAGCCTCATATCCCCGCCCTATGCCGCCCCAACTTTGCAATCCTTGTTTTTTCTGCCGCATTTTTTGTGCAGCCGTCCACTTCAAGCCCGATCCCAAAGGGATTGAATCATCCAGCCCAGGGTTGGCCGATTTCCGAGAGGCCTACCCTGGGAACCTGCCATTAAGACCCTCAACGCTGAAAGCGTTGAATACTAATTGCGTTCAAGCCGCTGTTCAGTTTTGTCCCGTTGAAGAACAACCCGGCAGCCGACAATTCTCCCTCTTCCGCCACGCAGTGGGGGAGAGGGCAGGCCTGCCCGCCGTAGCCTCGGCGAAGGCGGGGGTGAGGACGAGCGTTTCACGCTGAGGCCTTCATTCCATCCAACGATGTTGTTGCCAGGACGCTCCCTTGCGAACTGGGTGTGAGACAAAATTCTTCCTTTAGGTCGCCAGCGTCAACGTATCGTTGCGGGCGGCGTGTTCGTTAACCCGACTTCGCGGATTCGAGGGGGTCGCAATGCGCAAGTGCTTGGAAATCAAGCCAGCGACCCCAAAGGTCTTCACTACAGCCGCTCAGTTGCCCAGCGCCCGCGCCGCTGTGATT
>JBEKAN010000076.1:0-16016 GCA_050015895.1 Verrucomicrobiota bacterium | reverse complement strand
AACCTACTTGGTCCTCCGTATAAAGCGCCTGCCAGTTGGCGAGATTGGACACATCGCAGGAAAACATGAACGGACGCCCGACATTCCCCAAGGCGTCAACAAAATCCAAGTGAAATTCGGATTGGGCCTGATTGGGGTAGGCTTGAAAATATTGTTCCCATTGCAGCCAGTAAGCGGGGACTCCAGGAACTTCAGCCGTCCCACCCGACCCCTTTTGATTCCATCCCAGCGTCACGGTGTTGTCATATTGGCCGTTAAAGGACGCGTCTCCCTCCGCAAGGTTGAACGTGCCGGTGTGGGAGTTTGTGAACATCGGATTGATGGTCATGAGATTGGGCGATTTGCCGGGCGAGAGCGTCAGCCCGTCGCCCAGAACCAGCGGGACGTTGGTGTTGGCCGGGTTCAAGGGCGCGATGGTGTTGCTCAGAGACGTGGTCATGGCCGCGAGAGCGTTGCTGGCGGCGGTCAACTGCGTCGTCCTCACCGTCGCGTTGCTCAAAGCGGTGTTCAAGGTCAGCATCGCGTTGCTGGTGGTCGTGTTCAAGGTCAGCATCGCGTTGCTGGCGGTGGTCAATTGCGCGGCGGTGGGGACCGCGTTGCTCAGGGCGGTGTTCAAAGTCACCAGCGCGTTGCTGGTCGTGGTCAACTGCGTCGTCCTCGCCGTGGCGTTGCTCAACGAGGTGTTCAACGTCACCAGCGCGTTGCTGGCGGTGGTGTTCAACGTCACCAGCCCGTTGCTCGCCGTCGTCAGTAGCGCGGTGGAGGGCACCGCGTTGCTCAGAGTCGTGTTCAACGTCACCAGCGCGTTGCTGGTGGTGGTCAACTGCGTCGTTCTCACTGTGGCGTTGCTCAAGGTGGTGTTCAAGGTCACCAGCGCGTTGCTGGTGGTGGTCAATTGCGTCGTCCTCACCGTGGCGTTGCTCAAGGTGGTGTTCAAGACCACCAGCGCGTTGCTGGCGGCGGTCAATTGCCCGGTGGAGGGGACCGCGTTGCTCAGAGAGGTGTTCAACGTCACCAGCGCGTTGCTGGCCGCAAGCAATTGCCCCACCGAAGGGGTGGAGTTGCTCAGGGACGTGTTCAACGCCACCAGCGCGTTGCTGGCCGCCATGGTGTCCGCGATCAACTGGGCCGTGGGCGGGAATGAGTTGCTCAAGGCGGTGTTCAACGCCACCAGCGCGTTGCTGGCGCTCACCAGGTCATTGGTCGTCAGGCCGCCAACCACCGTCCCGCTGAACAGCCCGCTGAATTGATTGGCGGTGTTGGTGAGTACGACCGGGCCGGCAAAATTATTGGTGCCGCTGAAATAATTGGTGCCATCCAGGAAAGCCGCGTTGGTGGACAAGAGTTGGTCGGCCAGGGTGCCGCTGGCGATCTGCGAGGCGTTGAGATTGGTCACCTCGCTCCCGTCGCCACTGAGGGTCAGGGCGGTGATGGCGCCCGCGGAGAAATTGCCCGACGCGTCGCGCTGGACAATGGTGTTGGGCGTGTTGCCGCTGGTGGCCGCGTTGGCGGCGATTGTCGCGCCGGCCACGCTCGCGGCCGATTGCCCGCCCACGGCGGAAACCACGGTCGCGCCCTGCGTTCCGGTCACATCGCCCAACAGCCCGCCGAGGAAGTTGGTGGCGCTCTCGGCGGAGCCAAGCAGGCTGCCATTGAACAGGCCGCTGAATTGATTGGCGCCATTGGTGAGAATGACCGGCCCGGCAAAATTATTGCTGCCGCTGTAGTAATTGGTGCCATCCAGAAAAGTCACGTTGGTGGACAAGAGTTGGTCGGCCAGGGTGCCGCTGGCGATCTCCGAGGCGTTGAGATTGGTCACCTCGCTCCCGTCGCCACTGAGGGTCAGGGCGGTGATGGCGCCCGCGGAGAAATTGCCGGAGGCGTCGCGCTGGACGATGGCGTTGGGCGTGTTGGCGCTGGTGGCCGCGTTGGCGGCGACTGTCGCGCCGGCCACGCTGGCGGCGGGTTGTCCGCCCACGGCGGAAACGACGGTCGCGTTCTGCGTTCCGGTCACATCGCCGTTGAGGCCGCCGGAGAAATTGGTGGCCGAGCCGGCGGAGCCAGCCACGTTGAGCGCGGCGCCGGCGATGTTCGCGTACGGGACTGTGTTCACGGGCTGGGTGGGCGACAGGAGGGTGTAAGGATCGGTGCTGCCGTTGGTGCGCGCGCCGGTCTGCAGCCAGAGGAAGCCGCCATTAAAGGGTCCCGCCCCGAAATCCAGCGTCACGGTGTACTGCCCGTTGGTGACGCCGACGGGGTTGTTGGTCAGCGGCCCGGCGACCGGGTTGCCGTTGGTGTCCAGCAGGGTGAATTGGAAGTCGTAATTGCCGTTCGCCGGGCCGCCGCCCTCCGCCAGTTGGCCCTGGTAAATGAACGCCGTGCTCTGGGCATGGAGCGACGGCAGCCCCGCCCAGAGGACCAAGGCGAGGATACCCAACTTAAATCGAGCTGTTCTCATGGTGTCTCCGTTTTATCCAAAAACTGCAATGGACAGACACCGCTATTAGCAATAGTAATGCCAACCACCTCATAAAACGGCCAATACTACTCAATTTCTATCATGCGGACGGAAATAAGTCAATCTCCAAATGTCCCAATTAAAAGGGACTGGGCGCATCTTGCAACCTCCACCATGCGGTCAGCCAATTCCCTCGCCCCGCGCAGCGGGGAGAGGGCCAGGGAGAGGGGTTCGTTCCCTCCACGGGTGGAAGTGGCAAGATGCGCCCCAAAGTGACTTGCGCAAAAAGGGGGCGCTTCTGTCCCGCATTCATCACGCCGTGTCCTGTCCCTGGCCAGTCGGGCGCCTTTTTCTGTTAATCCTGTCAGAAAAATCTGTGTTAATCTGTGTCAATCTGTGGCTCCAGTTTCGTCTTATCATCCAATTGCCCGATTCAGGCCCGCTCTCCCAGCTTCTCCAACTCCCCAATCAACCGCGGCAGCAGCACTCCCCGGGAAAAACCGGCCGCCGGACCGGCGGCAGTTTCCCGCGCCTCCTGCCGCCCGCCCGCCGCCAGCTTTTCAATTTGCTCCGCCAACGGCCCCGCCTCCCCGTGTTCAAAGCAGGCCCACGCGCGCCCGGGGCCGATCCCATCCAGGATTTCCGTCACGTGACTGGGCCGCGGCCCGATGTAAAGCACCGGCGCCCCCACCGTCACTATATTATAAATCTTGCAAGGGTGGACCAATCCCACGAACCGGTTCCCCATCACCACCACGTGCGCGTCCGCCGCCGAAAGCGAGGCGGCCAGCCCCTCCAGCGGCTGATAAGGCAGGCATCGCGCGCTGACCCCCGTTTCTTCCGCCCATTGCCGCACCCGCGCAAACTGGCTCCCGCCCCCCACAAAGCAAAACACCACCTCCAAGTTCCTCCGCATCCGCCCGGCCGCCTCCATCAACGTGTCCAGCGGATGCACCGGGCTGTGGTTGCCCGAATACATCACCACAAACTTCCCCTCCAGACCCTGCTCCCTCCGAAACCGCCTCCGGCCGGCCGGATCAAATCGAACCGCGTCGTCATGCGACCAGGGCGGAATCACGGCGATTTTTTCGCTTGCGATCCCCTTGGCCGCGATCCGGTCCCGCATAAAACGATCCAGCGCGATGATGGCGTCGGCCCGCCGCAGGCTGAACCTCGACATCCCTTCCAGCACCCGGGCCGCCATGGAACCCTCCCGCAACCACCCCGCCGCAATGGCCTCATCCGGGTTGAAATCCATCACCCAATAACAAAACCGGCCCCGCCACAACCGCGCCCTCCACGCCCCAATGAACGAAATCAACGGCGGCGTCGTCAAGGCCACCACCAACTCATGCCTCTCCAACCGCGCCAGCCTCCCGCAGCACGACAAAATGAAACTCCCAAAATCCAGCGCCCGCCCCCCCCATGTCCTCTTGCCGCACCCCGTCGAATAGACGCGGTAAACCCGCGCCCCGCGCCACGTCTCGCGCGCGGCAAACACAATTTTCGGGTTCTCATAAGAGCGCCGTCCCGTCACCACCGTCACCCAATGCCCCCGCGCCGCCAGTTCCGCCGCCAAATCCGCCAAATACTGCGCCGTGGCCGCCACGTCGGGATGGAACGTCTGGTTCAGTAGCAGAATTTTCATTCACCAAGCGGCACAAGCCGCCTTTTATGACTCTGGTCTCATGATCCTTGATTTCGGGAAAATCTCAGCGGCGGGACCCGCCCGCGCGGGAACTTTTCGTCCATTTTCTTTTCGCGCTGGCAAGGGCTTCCGCCACGCCAAATCCGAAAATTCGCCACGTCGTGTTGTACAATCGGGATTCCTTCGGGCGGAACGCGGGATCCAACTCCATCACTTTCGACATCACCTCCGCGTAAATTCCCGCGTCCAAATCAAAATAATTCCTTGCGATTCCGAAATAGGAGAGCGCAAGTCCGTGTTTGCGCGACTCGGGGAAAAAGACCGCCCAATTTCCCCTTTTCCGACATCGTTGCCACGAAACCCTGGATCGGATCATGCACGAACGAAATGTTGGCATGTCCGGCGCACATTTTCTCGTAAGCCGCCCGCGAAGGTTTGCAAACATCCACGGTCACCTCTCCGACCTCCGGCGCCAGACTTTGGATGATGGCGAGCCCGAAATTCTCCAGCCCTTTGGCATGCCTCATGTCCAAGCTCCGGCAATCCACCAGTACTTTGAGATTCGTCACGACCTTGGAGCTTCGCACTGCTTCACCAAATCGCACAGTCCCACAAATTCATTGTTCCTTTCCACATCAAAGTGATATCCCAGGGTTTCGTAGAGCTTCCTGGCCGGGTCGTTGCCACGCTCGACCTTTAGCCGAATCACCCTGGCCCCCCGCCATCGGGCCGCCGCATGCAGGTTCCCCATGAGAAGCCTCCCGTATCCCCTCCCGCGAAAATCAGGATGGATTGCAATTCCCAGGCTTGGGATCTCATGACCTTCATCCCAGCCTCGAAGCATGCCGTAGCCGACAATCCGTTTGCCGCCTGCCAGGACATAATACAAGTCCTTTCCCGCATAGTTGCACTTGCTTTCCGCTTCGCGCCTCGTGAATGGATGTGGATGAAAAAACTCCTCCGCGCCCGATTTGACCAGCGTGTCAAAAAAATCGGCAAGCGCCTCCACATCCTGGGGCGACAAACCTCGAAATTCCAAGCGGTCTTCTGGAGGGTAATAATATAGTTGTAACAACATGGGCCATTTTCTGGGATCGCGGGCCGCCGCGTCAGTTTTCAACCACGCTTCTTGGCCTCGCGCCGTCTCAGGTTGCTGGCCTGAAATTCAGCCAACTGCCGGTCTGATTCCGCCTTCGTGTTCGACAGGATTTGCTTGACGGACTTCTTGAAGTCCTCAAACGGAATCAGCGGAATTTCGTCGGCTGCCTGATGTTTCTTGCCGCTCACAAAATCATTTTACAGGTCTTTTCAGAATTTGCGCGACCTTTCCGTAAAAATCACCCTCCAATGCTTCAAGCGTGGCGTGTTCCACATCCTCCCAGTCGCCCAATTTGCTTGACCACTTGCCCGATTCCATTTGTTTTGCGGCGTGCGTCGGCTGCCCCACATCGTTTGCATAAAGTGCAATTTTCTCGAAACCCCGTTCAAATTCACGGCTGATGCAGGGCAAATAGCCGCCAGTCAATTCATAGAGTCTCAAAAATGTCTTTACTTCCAATTTTCGCGGCACATCCGTCGGCCAGTGGTAGCCGTCTTCAACCTCTGGAGACCACCACTGCGAAATTATGCCCACTGCCCAAGCGAAGCAATTGTAATCCGGCGTTCCAACGCTAGTTATCCTGTATCCCTGTTTGCGCATTTTAGGGAACTGCTTTTCAATCATGGCAACGCCCATTACAAATAGCCTTTCTGTTTTCCCCACACCAACCAAGCGGACACCGCCGACTTGAAATCTCCAATTCCAGTTGCCACCTCTTCCCCGCTGATCGCCCGCAAGGCCCATAGCCAGTGTTCTGGCTTTCTTTCGAGTGATTTCAAAATCAGCGGTAAAGCCGGTTTTCCAATGCCAATGATTCTTTGATATGCCGGGTGCATCGCCTTTTGCTGGATGATTGACAACATTCCTGTTTCATTGCGCCATTGATCCGCAAGTTGATTGAATGTGCTTTCGAGACGTTCATCCGCCTCGGTTTCGCCGGACATTTTTTCAAGGCTGCCGGATTTCAGGGCCAGCCGAATCCGGTGTTCCAAGAACCACGCCGTCTTTTGCGTCACTTTGAGCGCCCGCGCAATCTCGTATGAACTGATGCCGTTTTTGGCGCTCGCCATCAGCCAAAAAGCCGCAAGCCATTTGTCCAGCGGCAAGTGGCTCTCCTCCATGATCGTGCCCACGTTCACAGAAAATTGTTCCCGTTTCGGGCAATCCTCACACGTCCAAACCCGGCGCTTGGCGGTGAATGAGACATCGGCGGAGCCGCAACGCGGGCACTTCACCTTGCCGTCAGGCCAGCGGATGTTTTTGACGAACTCAAGGGCGACAGCCGGGTTGGAAAAGTAGATTATAGCCTCATTCAGTGTCTCAGGAAGTTTAGTATCCTTATTCATATGAATAATATACCACACGGGTTATGTTGTTGCAAGTATATTATTACCTTGTGGAGTCATTGCGCAAAAAAACCGGGATCTCGCGTCAGCCGGCCATCTCCTTTATGGCGTCGGCCACACGCCCCACGTTCTCGTCCGACAAGCCGGTGAAGGTGGGCAGGTTCATCCCGGTTGCCGCTAGTTGGTCGGTCACCGGCAGGTGTTCGCCACGGAGCCTCGAACCTTCCCGGAAGGGCGGCAGCCGGTGCAGCGCCATGAAGAACGGCCGGGTCTCTATCTTCTTCTCCCCAAGTCTCTGGGCCAGATGATCCCGGCTCCTGCCGAATTCCTTTTCATCCACCGTGATGCAAAACAACCAGGGCGAAATCTTCGCCCACGACGCCTCCGGTTGGAAATGGATTCCCGGAATTCCCGCCAGCGATTCGCGGTACAGCTTGTAAATCGCCCTTCTCCGCGCCAGGATCTGCTCGCGCCGCTCCAGTTGCGCGCACAACAGCGCGCATGCCATGTTGGTCAGCCGGTAGTTGTAGCCGGTGACCGCAAAGTAATACCGGCGTTGCGGATCCATTCCCTGTCCGCGCAACGTCCGCGCCCGGACTTCAAGCGCGGCATCCGAAAGCGTCAGCGCCCCCCCCTCGCCGGAGGTGAAGATTTTGTTGCCGTAAAAGGAGAAGGTCCCAATCGGGGACAATCCCCCGGTTGGCCGCCCCTTGTATGTCGCCAGCGGCGCCTCGGCCGCGTCTTCCACCACCCACAATCCATGCACTCCCGCGATGTGGTTGATCGCGTCCATGTCGGCCGGATGCCCGTATAGGTGGACCGGCAGGATGCCTCTTGTCCGTGAGGTGATGGCGTCCTCGATCTTTTTCGGGTCCAGGCACCAAGTCTCGGGGTCCACGTCCACGAACACCGGCTCCGCCCCAAGATAGCGCACTGCGTTGGCGGTTGCGATATAGGTCAGCGAGGGAACAATCACTTCATCCCCACGCCTCACGTTCAGGGCCAGCAGCGCCAAATGCAACGCCACCGTTCCATTGCTCACCGCAATGGCCGTTCGTGTCCCGCAGAGCGCCGCGAATTCGTTTTCAAATCGCCCGATAAATGGGCCGGTCGAGGAAATCCACGTGCTGCGAATCGCGGACACCACATATTCCTCCTCGCGTCCGGTCAGGTCCGGCGCCGCCACAGGAATTGCCTGGTCATTCGATTGCATTTGGAATCACCGCAAGGATAGCCGCTTTGGCCGCATTGGCGACAGTTTTTACGCCTCTGCAAGAGCGTCTCGGACTTGTTTGAATTTCATCGCTGTCCGGCGGCTGATTTGATCCTGCGCCAGAGATAGGGAACGATTTTCAGCGCCAGCCGCCGGGACTTGGAGGTCACACCGGGGGCGAGCATCTCGCGGGTTTCCGCGCAAAAAACGCTCTTGCCCGTCCGCCCCACAATCGTCCTGGCCTGCCAGAGCGAACTCTCGATGAACAGGCAGGAGTTGCATTGATGATAGAAGGCCGCTTTGAAGTCGGCGTGGTTGTCGGCGCTCAGGCGCGCCGCCTTGTCGGGCAGGTCCATCATCACCAGCTTTCCATATTGGAACCCGTGCCGGGCCAGCCACTGCTCCGTCGGGCCGCGGTACTTTTCCAGGCGGCAGGTGACCAGGTGGCCCATTTCCACGCTGGGCACGATCAGAGGCTGGACTTGGGAAATGAACTCCGTGTACTTGGGCCCGTCGTCGTTCTCCTCTTCCGTCGGATCGCGGCACAGGACCCCGTCAATGTCCACACACGCGGCACGCAGAATCGGGTCGTGCATGATGTTCCACTCGAATATGCGCGGCACCCGGCAGGTCTCGCAATGGAAGTCCACCTCGCCTCCCGCGGCGGGATTCAGGTACACACATCCGTAAATCGCCGGGACCCGGATCCCGCTTTGTGCGATCCGCTCTTTGACCTCGCGCATGGCTGCCCCGGTGTTCACACTGTCGTCCAGGACCAGCGCCTGGCTCCAGCAGCCGGGGCCGGATTTTGCTTTGCTCCACTGCAGCTTCTGGCCCCCGCCCAAGGTCCGGCCGCCCAGGAAGCCGTCCAAGTCCGCCAGGGGCAGATTCAAATGCAGCGCCACGAGGCTGGCGGCCAGTAGTCCGCTCCGGGGGATTCCCACTATCAAATCCACCCCCTGCGGAACCCGGCCCAGGTTGTCAACGATGCTCCGGTTCAAATCCGAAACCGAACGATACTCAATGGAGGTGAGCGATTTCATGGTTCGAACACGCTCTTAGACGCCCTCCAGCACAGGCCCCGCCGTGCCGCGCTTCTGCCGGATGATCCCAATGACCTCCCGCCCGGCGGAGAGTTTGAAGGCCAGCACCAGCGCGGAATAGACCCCAGCCCCTGTCCCCACCAGCACCGCCAAACTCCACCAGGCGCGCCAATCCGGGGGCAGGACACGGCTGGCTGCGAAGACCACCGCCATCATTGCCAGGGAGGCGAAAAATGGGCCCGCCACCGCCGCCAGCAATTCGGAGGCTCTCGTGTTGATGACCCCGCCGCCCAAGACAAGGCTGGGGTAGAACAGGAGGATGTTGGCGACGCAGTAACACACGGCAACGGCTCGAACTGATCCCAACGCCAATCCCACTCCAAAGGAGAGGAGCACCACAATCGAAAAAACAACCCCCCATTTGAGCAGTATGTCGGTCCTCCCCTGGGAGAGATACAGCCCGCCCACCGAGTTAATCAGCACTTGCATCGCGCCGACCAGGGCCAGGATTTGCAGCAGCGGGACGACTCCGATCCACTTGGGGCCGTACACCGCCAGGATGAACGGCTGCGCCGTCACCAGGAGTCCGAACATGACTGGGAAAGTGATGAGGGCGACCATGCCGATGGCCCGCAGGTAAATCCGTTTGACCCGGGGCTTGTCATTCTGGATGGAGGCAAAGGCGGGAAAGACAACGGCGGAAATGACACTGTTGACCTGCGTGATCGGCAGCAGCATCAACCCGTAGGCCCGGTTGTACAAACCCACTGGCGCGGCGCCGAAAAATTTGCCGATGACAATCCTGTCCGCGTTGCGCGCCCAGTAATTGATCAGGTTGAAACCATAGAGGTTGCCCGCGTAACCCCAAACGGATTTGAGCGCGGATTTGCTGAATCTCCAGCGGGGCAGCCAGCGGCAGGAGGCGCAGCGCAGGAGACTGACCAGAAAGGTGTTGGCCAGAGACTGCGCCACCAAACTCCAAACCCCGGCGCCCGACAGGGCCAGCGCCACGCCAAGCACCCCGGAGAGAAACAACGACCAGGTGTCAATCCTGACGAGAGTCCGGAAATCCATCCGCTTTTGCAGCAGGGCCCCCGGCACGTTGCCCAGGCTGGTGAGGATGAAAATCACCGCCACCACGCGAAAGATCGTCTTCAGCGCGGGCGCGTGGAAGAACACCGCCAGCCACGGGGCAAACGCGAAGGTGATGGCAGTCAACAATAAACCAGAGACGGTGTTCAACCAGAAAACCGTCTCCGTGAGCAGCTCTGCCATCTCCTGCTTTTGGACAAGAGCCGAAGTGAATCCGGCGTCCGCCAGCATCCCCGCAAAGCCGGTGAAAACCATCACCATCGCCATCTCTCCGTAATCCTCCGGCGAAAGCAGGCGCGAGAGCACGATTGTCAGCCCGAAGGCGATCACCTGCTGCGCGACGCGCCCGCCCGCGCTCCAGGCCAGGCCGGAAAAGACCTGGTGCTTGAATTTGCCTCTGTGCTCTGGCGTTGCGGGGTTCAAGGGGGCGGGGAGGACTGGACAATGGATAAATAAAGTCGGATAGCTCGGAGAAGGGGCGTCAGGGGATGAATTTCTGATACACAGTCTCCGCCCAGCCTCTCAAGCCCCGCCGCCCCCCCGCCGCCGGATTTCCTTCCATCAACCAATCGCGGACGGGAATGGAGAAGCCGGTTTTGGGCCGGCGCAGCACTTCGTCGGGAAGTTTCTTCCCCGGGCTGTCGGCCAGGTCCTGCTTGGTTGGCGGAGTGTCGGAGGCCAGGAGCGGCGCCAGTCGCCGGAGCAACTCCACATCCACCAGCGGCACGCGGATTTCCAGGGAATGCGCCATGCCGGCCCAGTCGGAATCGCGCAAAAGCTGGTCGCGCATGTAACAGGTGGTTTCCAGGCAGGAAACTCTCAGGCGCGGACTGGACAGCCCCTCCAGTTTCTCGTCCAGGCGCAACAGGGGCTGCAATTCCGCCCAGCCCTGCCGGACGATTTCCGGGTCCAGAACGCCGGGCAGTTCCCAGGGCATGAAAAGGCCGCGGCGCAAGAGGTAGGCGCCCGCGTAGGTGCCGCCGTACTCCAGAAGGCCCGCATATTTCGGCGAGGTCATGCGCTTGAGGAGCGGGGCGGAGAGGACCCGGAGCATCCGGCCCAGCGGGCCGCCGCGCCGGAAGAACCCCAGCGCGCGCACGGCGCGCGGAATGTCCCGAAAGCTGGCATAGCCGCCGAACAGCTCGTCGCCCCCCAGGCCGGACAGCGCCGCCTTCAAGGAGGTCCGGGCGGCGGCGAGACTGACGAAATAGGTATTGACGCCATCAATGGAGGGCTGGTCCATGGCGCCCAGCAGACGCCCCAGATGGGCGCGAAAATCGGCGCGGGTGACCCAGATCGTCTCATGGGTGGTGCCGTAATGACGGGCCACCCTTTCGGCCAGGGGAGTTTCGTCGTCGGGTGTGCCGCGAAATTCTTCAAAACCCAGCGTCACGGTCCGCAGCGTCCCCCCCTCGCCCGCGGCCAGCGCGGCCAGCGTGGTGGAGTCCAGGCCGGAGGAGAGAAACACGCCGACGGGCACATCGGCGATCAGGTGATGACGAACGCTGTCCCGCAACGCGGCGTGGAGGGTCTCCCGGCTGGACGGGCTGTGGCGGACTGTGGCGGGAGGGTTTGATTCTTCTGCATGGGCGAGAATCCCGGTGACGCTGCAGAAGGTTTTTTGGCGCTTGCCCCCGGCCTGGTCAATCCAAAGAGTGGTGCCCGCGGGAAGCGACTGGACGCCGCGATAAAGAGTGTACGGGGAGGGGACATGACCCCAGAGGAAAAAACCCACGTGGCCGGCCGGTTGGGGGGCGGTGTCAACGCGGCCGCCCGCCAGCAACGCTTTGACCTGCGAGGCGACACGGATGGTCGCGCCATCGTCGGCGTAGTAAAGAGGTTTGACGCCCAGGGGATCGCGGGCGAGAAACAACCCTCTTTCCCGCGCGTCCCAGAGGGCAAAGGCGTACATTCCGCGCAGGTCCTCCACCATGGACTCTCCGCGTTGGCGGTAGAGATGGAGCAGGACCTCGGTGTCACAGGTGGAACGGAAGCGGCAACCCTCCTGCTCCAGCCGCGAACGCAGTTCCCGATGGTTGTAGATCTCCCCGTTGAAGGTGACGATCAGGGCGCCGTCCTGGCTTTGCATGGGCTGGGATCCGGCGGGCGAGAGATCCACGATGGACAAGCGCCGATGCCCAAACCCCACCCTTCGGTCGGGAGACAACCAAACCCCGCAGCCGTCGGGGCCGCGCGAGGTCATGGCGTCGCGAATGCTGATCAACTCCCCCTGGTCCACCAATGAGGCGGAGTTGTGATAGACGAAAATTGCCGCTATGCCGCACATTTCAGAGGGGGAACCAGGACAGGGAGCGGTGACCATCCCCCGTCGTTTCAAGGCAAGCTTCCGCACTTGGTAGTTTGCAGCTTCTTGGCGCAAAAACCAATCTCTTCACCCGCAGTTTTGTTGGACAAGACGGAAAAGGCTCAATTCCTGCGACGCCGCAGGGCGTCGAATCCGCCGGTTCTATCGTCGTTCACGATAGAGAGGCGCATGGGTTGAGGCAACTACAATCTCGATGGAATCTTGCCGGCCGGGCGGGAATTTGAACTGTGGCGGGGTTTGGCGGAGCCTGCAAACGGCGCGGGAACAAAAAACCCGCCTTCGATGAAGAAGGCGGGTCATTCGATCTTAAATTACAACCAAGATGCTAGGGCGAGGAGGCGGTGCGGCCACCCGGCACTTGGGGCTGGGTCTCCGAAGGCGTGATGTAGGTCGGAGTGCTCGTGATGGGAGTAAAGGGCGGTCCGACGGAGAAACCCGTTCTGACCGGCGCATCGGCTGGGGAAGATGTGGAAGCCGTGGAGGTGACAGCCACAGTGGTTCTTCCATCCACAATATCGTTGTTCACCTGGGTGAGGATGTCGGCCACGGGCAGAACATCGGTCGCGGAAAAGGCGGTGAGGGCCTTGTCGAGGCCCGCCTGCAGCGCCGGAACATATTTGGCGACCACCGCGAGGATTTGCCTGCCAGCCGACGGGACGGCTTTTGAGGCGGAGATGGCGATGACCGCATAATCCGACGGGGATGCCTTGATCATGGCGTCAACGATATTGGCGGCTTGGGAGGGGGCGGCCACAGCGGCGGCACTGGCGATCAAGCCAATTTGCTTGGCTTGCAAGGAGGCGGCCGTGACAGCAGCAGTGGAGGCCATATCGGGATTGGCGCGGGCCACCGCGCCCACAATGGCGACAGCGGCGGAAGAATTCAAGCCCACAGCGGCTTTGACCACCGCGGCCGTGACATCCTTTTGGCTGTCTTTGGCGGCATGGGTGACCAAGCTGGCTGCCTGGGCTGGCATCTCCACGACGGAGGCGGAGGCCAAAAGTTTGGTGTAATCAACCGGATCGGCTGCCATGACGAGAGACTGACCGGCCAACATGCCGCCGCTGACGATCAAAACGCTTGCTAGATTTAGGATTTTTGTTTTCACAATGGTTTATTCAGTTTCCAAGCTTGCAGAACAAGATCATAAAATGCCTGACCAGACCGAATTTAGTCAACGCTGACCATGCTCGTTCGCTGGATTGACCATGCAACCATATCAGAACTGGGATTAAGGTCAAGCGTTTTTTTGATTAATTCTTGAAGCCACGTTTTGTGTTGAGTGTTGGTGATTTGGTTGCTGAATGGTCTGTGTGCGCGGGGTTGGTAATATGTTAAGCGTTGATAATCAACGAGTTGTGCATTAAATATCCAGAATGGGCTGTGCAGCAGCCTGAAAGAGAAAGAACCAGACCCACTGTCCGCCGACCTCAAAAGGTCTTTGGCAGGGGTGGTTTGTCCCACAAAATGCCCAATCCCCACAAAATGACCTGTTTCCCGCCATTTCGGATGTTTTGCTTCCGGGGGGCTTGTCGCTTGCTGATTTGGTGTTTTTTCGCGGTCCAAACGACTCGGATTGAAGCTGCAACCTACACAGTATCAAGCACTAATGACAGCGGGGCGGGGTCGCTGCGGCAGGCGATTTTGAGCGCGAACGGCGCCTCCGGGTCGAACACCATCGTCTTTGACATATCGCCCGGGCCTTACACGATCACCCCCGCTTCCGCGCTGCCCGCAGTGACGAGCAGTGTGTTGATTGATGGAACCAGCCAACCCGGTTATGCGGGAACCCCGGTGATCGAAATCAATGGCTCGCAAATTGGGGCTGGCAATGACGGGCTTGTGCTCACCAATGGGGGAAGCACAGTTCTTGGGCTGGCGATCAACCGATGCCCTGGCAACGGGATTCGACTTGCGGCGCCCGGCACCAATGTTCTGCGGGGGAATTTTCTGGGGACGGATGTGACGGGGACGATTGCGCGGGGAAATGGCGCGGGGGGAATCATGATCAGTGGGTCATCGGGAAACTGGATTGGAGGGCCTTACGCGACCAATCGCAATCTCATATCGGGCGGCAATTCAAACGGGGTGTATATCCTGAGCGGGTCGGCGGGCAATGTGATGGAGGGCAATTACATCGGGGTTTCGGCGACGGGAATGGCGGGACTGGGCAATGCCCAGAATGGGATCGAAATCGCCGGGGCTTGGGGAAACATCATCGGCGGGACTGTCACCGGCGCGGGAAACGTGGTTTCGGGCAACGGGCAGGATGGGATTTACATTTTTCAGGCCGGGACCACGAGCAACTTGGTTGAGGGCAACTACATCGGGGTCAATGCGACGGGCGCGGGGGCGGTGAGCAACGCGGAGAACGGGGTGACGATCAACTCGGCGGCATGGAACACGGTGGGAGGGACCGCCGCCGGGGCGGGAAACATCATTTCGGGCAATGGGAACGCGGGGGTGTTTATTTACACCACCGGGGCGACAAACAACCTGGTGCTGGGCAATTTCATCGGCACCGACCTCACCGGGAAAGCGGCGGTTGCCAATCAGACCAACGGGGTGGTGGTCAATGGAGGATCGGGCGCGGTTCCGGGCAACATGATTGGGGGGAGCGGCGCGGCGGCGAGGAATGTCATTTCCGGCAACCATCAAAACGGGGTTCTCATCGTCTCCGCCGGCGCATCCAACAATTGGGTGCAGGGAAATTACATCGGGGTGGATGTCACCGGAACCAACGCGCTGCCCAACACCTTCGACGGAGTGGAAATAGACGCGGCGGCCGGGGGTATGATTGGAGGAGCGAACGCCGGGAATGTGATTTCGGGCAACGGCGCAAATGGCGTTTTGCTGGTGGCCGCCGGCGGAGGCTCCAATCTGGTGCAGGGGAACTTGATTGGCACGGATTTCAGCGGCAAGAAGGCGGTGGGCAACGCGATGGCGGGCATTTCGATCCAAGTCCCCGGCAACACGATTGGCGGCCTGACGGCCGGGCTGGGCAATGTCATTTCAGGCAACACCCAAAACGGCATTTTCATCTCCAGCGCGAGCAATAATTTGATCGAAGGCAATTACATCGGCACGGACATCAGCGGAGAGGCGTCCCTGGGCAATGGCTACGCGGGCATCACCCTGACCAACGCGCCGGCCACGGTGGTCGGCGGCACCAACGGAGCGATTGGCGGGGCGAACAGCGCCCGCAACGTGATTTCCGGAAATCATGACACGGGAATTTATTTGTACAGCGGCACGGCGGGAACGACCATCATGGGCAATTATGTGGGGACGGATTCCACCGGCAGCAACGCGGTGGCCAACATTGACTCGAACATTTACCTCGACGGATCGGGAACCAACACCATTGGAGGCAATCTTGTTTCCGCCACGGTGTCCGACGGTTATACGGCGGACGGAATCTACGTGGGCGGAGCGGGGGCAAACGGGAACACGATCCAGGGCAATTTCATTGGAACCAAGGCGGATGGGATCAGTCCATTGGGAAACGCGGGGCACGGGATTGAATTCGCCAACACCGCCAGCAACAACACCGTCGGCGGGACAACCGCCTCCACGGACAATCACATCGCGTTCGCGCAACAGGCTCAGTATGACGGTGTGCGGGTGCGGGCCGGATGCCTGGGCAACTTCGTCAACCGCAACAGCATTTTCTCCAACGCGGGCTGGGGGATCGTGGTCGGGGCCACCGGGGTGACCATCTCCAACCTGCCAGTGTTGACGGAGGCGGTCAGCGGGGGAGGGACGACGGCCATTCAAGGGTCCATGACCAA
>JBEKAN010000075.1:0-13658 GCA_050015895.1 Verrucomicrobiota bacterium | reverse complement strand
CCGATGAGCCTGATCCGACCACGAAGTTCGTCCAAGTGGTCATGGTGGCCATCCGCCCGGCGTAATCGTAAGTGTAAGCCACCGGGTAAACCCGGCTGCCGAATGTCTTTTGGATACTGCCATCCGGCTGGTAAATCGTCGCCATACCGGTCCCATCAGGGTAGATCACGTTGGTTGGCTGCAACATCTTGTTGTAAAAAGTCTGCGTCGTCAGCCCGGGCATCCCGCTTCCTGGTGAAGGCGTGGTTGTGGAAACGACCTGGTCGGCCTTGTTGTAGGCGTAAATGGTCGTTCCGTTGCGAGCGTCGGTCGCCGTCGCCAGACGACCATGCGGGTCGTAAGTGAAGGTCGTACCCCCGATGTTCGTGCCGTTGCTGTCGCAAAGCGCCACTGACTGCCTCACGCCGTTGAGATAAACCGTCACCACATACGAGCCGTTCTTCGCCGTGACCGTATTCGTCCGGTAAACCAGACCCGAAGACGAATGATAGACCGTAACGCTCTGGCTGGTCACGGACGACGTCGGCCCGTAGCGGGTCTGCCAGCTTTCCAGCCCGTCACATGAGGTCTCCACCATCGAAACCAAATTCGTCGTGCTGGGGCTGGTCGTGCTCCAGACATAAACTTGGGTTTGTCGGACGCTGGTCGTGCCGTGGTCGGTTGTTACGACGTTGCCGGTGAACGTGACCCGATCGTTGACAAAATCAATGCCCGCCGCACTGCCCAAGTGGATTGCCGTGAAAGCCTGCTCGCCCTTTGCGTCATACTCATAAAGGTTGGTCACCCCGTCCGGGTCCACCGACGCACCCAACTGCCCCAGCGAGTTGTAAAAGTTCGTGCTTTACGAGCCATCGCCGTAAAAACTTTCGGTTGTCCTGCCCGCCATGTCGGTATAAGTGGTGGTGAATTCCGACGTGGGAGCGCCAGCACTATTCAGGTCTGTCTCTGTGGTGTACGTGCATGTGTTGCCGTTAATATCTGTGCCTGCTCCATAAATGTAACTCTTTCCGTGCGCCGCCGTGCCGCCAATGCCCCAAACGGTTCCGTCCGCGTAATTGGTCGCGTTGTTTTCATCTGAATGAGGGGAGATTATCAGGAAGGGAAGGGGGTTGCAAACATCGAAGTTTTGCCAGTTGCGGGCAAGGCGGGGGGGCGGGGGGATGAGCCGGACATCGGGAATAGGACGAATGGGACGGATGGGACGCATTGGACGAATGAGGGGGGCGGGTGGGGTTTCGGACTGATCGGACGGAGCGGACTGATCTGGCTTGGGCCTGCGGAGGCAAGGCGGGGGAGCGGCGCGCAGGGCAGAACAAGAGCGGGAAGCGCACGATGGGTGGGAGGAGCGCGCGCCCTGCCATTTTAGTCGCCGATGATTTTGACCAGGACGCGCTTTCGGCGGCGGCCGTCGAATTCGCCGTAGAAGATCTGCTCCCAGGGGCCGAAATCCAGTTTGCCGTTGGTGACGGCGACGACGACTTCGCGGCCCATGATCTGGCGTTTGATGTGGGCGTCGGCGTTGTCCTCGCCGGTGCGGTTGTGATGGTATTGGGAGACCGGCTCGTGCGGGGCGAGCTTCTCGAGCCAGACCTCGTAATCGTGCAGGAGGCCGTCCTCGGCGTCGTTGATGAAGACAGAGGCGCTGATGTGCATGGCGTTGACCAGGCAGAGGCCCTCGCGCACGGCGCTTTTGGCGACCAGGGACTCGACCGTTTGGGTGATGTTCACAAATCCCCGTCGGGAGGGGACGTTGAACCAGAGATATTCCGTCAATGATTTCATGCCCCAGAATTACCAGGAAAGCGGCGCCGCGCCAAGCAATCCGCATCGGATCGGCACTTCCAGGGCGGGTCTCGCCACTACGACCAATGGATCGAACGAACCCCGGTCCATGAACCTGCTTGGAACCTCCTCTCCCCGGCCCTCTCCTCCACAAGATTGTGGAGGAGAGGGAGAAGAATAGCGCGGTGGTTCGTCGGCACAATTAACCCGCTCTTTTGCTTGTCGGGTTCTCTCCTCCGGCTTTGGCGCCCAGAGCGCGGGCGCGGGCCTGGAATTCGTCCAGACATGCTTGAAGCAAAGGACCGGGCCTGCCGCGCCAGAGGGCGCCGACCGTCACCGGCGGGAAATCGGGCAAGGGAATGGGACGGACTCCTGGAGGGAAATTCAACTGCGGGACGGCGACGGAGACGCCCAAGCCAAATCCGGCCTCCACATAGGTGGCGATCAAATCCAGGGCGCTGGTCTCAATGCCCGGAAACCAGTCCACGCCCCGTTTGGCCAGTCCCTGCTGAAAAGTGCGCGGCACCAGTTCGTCGGACGGCAGACAGATGAGAGTGTCGGTGATTTTGTCGCGGCGCCAGAGCTGGTCGGGGGCGGTGATCTTGCTCACCCTGGGCACCAGCAGGACCAGGGGCAGTTCGAGCAGAGGCAGGGCGTGGAGGCGCGGAGTGGATTTGCTCTCCAGGAGCGTGACCGCGAAATCAATTTCCCCCTTGCGCAGGAGGTGTTCCAAAACGGGTTGGTGGTTTTCGCGCAAGCCGAGCTTGAGAGCGGGGAATTTTTTGCGGAGATTCTGCAGGATCCGCGGGAAGAAATCGCGCAGGACAATGGCGGAGGCGCCCAGGCGCAGACGCGCGGCGGGGCCGCCCCGCAATTCGGCCTCGATGGTTTCAAGATTGGAGAAGAACGGCTGGATGAAGTCAAAAAGCTTCTGGCCTGGCGGGCTGAGGGCGAAGGGGCGGCGCTGAAAAAGGGTGACGCCGAGGTGCTCCTCCAATTGGGCGATTTGACTGCTGACGGCCGGTTGCTGGATGCCGTAGGGGATGTTGCGCACGGCCTCGGCAATCCCGCCGTGCCGGGCGGTGTAATAGAACAACTCCAGATGATGGATGTTCATCGTGTTAAATGGTCCGGCCGGGAGTTTTACCATTTCACCGGGACGGTGCAAGGCTGGAAATCGCGGGAGGCGCTGGCGTCAAGAAAATCAATGATGACGGAAGTTTTATCAATGAACACCCCCGCCCAGGTCTGATCTATAAAGAAGCTTATTTGCACGGTCGTTCTGGACACCCAGGCGGCGAGTGTTAGAAATGAAGCCACAAACCCGTTGAAAGGCCATTTATGAATGAGATCACCCTGATCATTTTGGTCGTTGTCGGAACTCCAATCGCGTTGGCCGGGTGGCTGATTGTCCGGGCCAAACAAGCGAAAGAGAGCATCGAAGAACTCACCCGCCGGCTCAACTCGGTGGAATCGGAGCTATTAGAACTGAAACGGGACCGGGACTCCGTTCCGCCGGTTGCGCCGGCGCCCGCGCCGCAAACAAGAATTGTGGCGCCTCCGGTCGTCCCGCAAAGAACGGTTGCCGCGACGCTGGCCGCCATTTCGCAGCAAGTCCGACCCGCCGTCGCGCCGCCGCTGGTTTCAGCGCCGCCCGCGCCGCCGCCGCCCGAAGTGCCAACACCTGAATTGCCATCGCTCGAGCTGCCAAGGCCCGAGCCTTCAATGGCCTACTCGCAACGCCCAAGCACGCCGGGCGTGAACTGGGAACAGTTCCTGGGCGTGAAACTTTTCGCGTGGATCGGGGGGCTAGCCTTGTTCATCGGCGTGGCCTTCTTCGTCAAGTACGCCTTCGACAAGAACCTGGTTCCCCCCGAATTGCGGGTGGGGCTGGGTTTTCTGGCCGGGCTGGGACTGCTGGTGGGCGGGGAGGCAATGTCGCGGAAGGATTATCGCACGCTTTCACAGACCTTGTGCGCGACGGGAGTGGTGATTCTTTACGCGGTGACTTTCGCCTGCAACTACGTTTATCATTTCCCATTCTTCGGAACGATTCCGACATTCCTGCTGATGGCGCTGATCACGGTGGCGGCGTTTCTGCTGGCGGTCAGGCTCGACGCCATGGTGATCGCCATCCTCGGAATGCTCGGGGGATTTCTGACGCCAATCCTGCTCTCGACCGGCCAGGACAACCCGCTGGGCCTGTTCGGATACATCGCGCTTCTGGACGCGGGGCTGCTCGTGGTGGCGGTGCGCCGGCGCTGGTTTTTCCTCGCCGCCCTGGCGGCGCTGGGGACAGCGATCCTGCAACTGATGTGGGTGGGCGAATTCTTCGTCGCGGACAAGATCCTGGTCGCGCTGGCCGTGCTGCTGGGCTTCAACGCGCTCTATCTTGCGGGCAGTTGGTGGGCGGGAACGCGGAGACCCGCAGAGCATGAGGACGCGGGAACTGTCGCAAAGATTGCGATGGAGGGGAGAAGGTGGCTCTGCGGCTCCACGCTGGGCCTGGTGGCGGTGGCGCTGGGGCTGAGCGGGTGGTTTTTGGATTTCCCGACGCTGGCGCAACGTCCCGCGCTGTTGTTCGGTTTTGTGTTTCTCATTGATCTGGTCGTCGCCGGGCTTCCGCCGGCGGACAAGGCAATCGCCGCCGCGCAACCGATCGCGGGACTGGCGGTGTTCGGATTGCTGGGATATTGGACGCAGGAATGGCTGAGCAACGAGTTGCTCAACACCGCGCTCGCGTTGTATTTCATCTTCGCGGTTGTCCACTCGGTCCTGCCGGCCCTCCTGCGGCGGAGGCGCGGGGAAACCGGGTCGGGCGGGCTGGGGCAGATATTTCCGGTTCTGGCGCTCGTGCTGGTGCTCGTGCCGATTTTCAAACTCGCGGAAGTCTCGTTCCTGGTCTGGCCGTTTATATTGCTGGTGGATTTGCTGGCCATCGCGCTGGCCTTGCTGACGACGGCGTTGCTGCCGGTTCTGGCGGCGCTGTTGTTGACGCTCGCCGCGATCGGGCTGCTGATATTCAAAATCCCGGCCGACCTTGCCGGCCTGCCGTTTTCCTTTCTCCTGCTCGGCGCGTTCGTGGTTTTCTTCGTCGCCGCGAGTGTCTGGCTGGAGCGCAAATTCCACACCGAAGCCCTGAAAGGCGGGGGCGAAACCGGCGAGAATCCCGCCGCGCCGGAAAATGTGGCGGCGATGCTGCCCGCCTGCTCGGTGGTGTTCCCGTTTCTTCTGCTGATGATGGCCACACTGCGGCTGCCGCTGGCCGATCCGTCGCCAGTGTTCGGCCTGGCCCTGCTGCTGGTGGTTTTGCTGCTGGGCGTGACAGGACTATTGTCACTGGAATGGATGCCCGCCGTCGGGCTTGCGTGCGTGGTCGCGCTGGAATGCGCGTGGCATTTCAACCATCTGGCCCCCGGCAATCCAAATCAGCCGCCGGGTCTGGTGCTGGCGTGGTATTTGATCTTTTTCGCCCTGTTCGCGGTGTTTCCGTTTATGTTTCCGCGGCGGTTTGCGGACAAGACCGCGCCGTGGGCCGCAGCGGCGATGGCGGGGCCGCCGCAATTTATTCTCATCCACCGCCTGGTGGCGGCGGCGTGGCCGAACCACTGCATGGGCCTGCTGGCCGCCGCGTTCGCGGTTCCCGAATTGTGCGGCCTGGCCGTCGTTCTGCGAATGTTTCCCGCGGAAAACAAAACGCGCATGGGGCGGCTGGCCTGGTTCGGAGGCGTGGCGCTGTTTTTCATCACGCTGATTTTTCCGATCCAGTTCGAGCGGCAGTGGATCACCATCGGGTGGGCCTTGGAGGGGGCGGCGCTGCTGTGGCTGTTTCATCGGGTGCCGCATCCGGGCTTGAGGCTCACTGGCGTGGGCCTGCTGGTGGCGGCGTTTGTCCGGCTGGCGCTCAATCCGGCCGTGCTGGAATATCATGCGCGCGGGGCCACGCCGGTGCTCAACTGGTATCTGTACGCCTACGGCATCGTGACCGTTGCGTTGTTCGCGGGGACAAAACTTCTGGCGCCGCCGCGCCATCTGGTATTGAGGGCCGATGTCCGGCCGCTGCTGGCCGGACTGGGGACGGTGCTGGCGTTTGTCTTGTTGAACATCGAGATCGCCGACGGCTTCAGCGCCCCCGGCTCGACGTTGACGTTTCAAATCAGCGGCAACTTCGCGCGGGGCATGGCCTATTCCATAGGCTGGGCGCTGTTCGCGCTGACGCTGCTGGTGGCGGGGATTGGCAAGAAGATTCCCGCCGCCCGGTATGCCGCGATCGGGCTGCTGTGCGTGACGCTGCTCAAGCTATTCCTCCTGGATCTGGCGCAACTGGGCCAGCTCTACCGCATCGGCGCGTTTGTCAGTGTGGCTGTCATCGCCATGCTCGCGTCCTTCGTGTATCAGAGGTTTTTCTCGGCCGGCAAAAAGAGGGAAGCAAAGGAATAGCTTTCCGCGGGCCGACTTTGCATCCGGGCGGGATGGGGTATATTGGGGTGTCCGGACAAAATTGAATTGTTTGAAAACTGACGCGGATATGATGCGGACCGGAATTTGCGGGGGAGGCGTTTTGCGGGGGAGACGCCCCGGCGGAGCGGGGGGGGTTCTGCTGGCGGCGTGCTGCGCGCTGGCCGGGATTGGCGGGGCGGCGGAATCGCCGGTGTGGGTCGGTCCGCCGTCGGAGTGGGTCGCGCCGCTGCGATTCCAGGCCAGGGCGGTCGCGCCGGAAGCGGACGCGGGGCGGGATTCGCGGCTGCTGTTGGAGGACTGCCAGATCAACGCGCGGACGAACGAGGTTTTTCATCATGTGGCGCGGGAGTTGTGGAGCCTGGAGGGGGTGCAAAACCATTCCCACCTGTCCATTGATTTTGACACCAACTGCCAGACGTTGGTGCTGCACTGGGTGAGGGTTTGGCGGGGAACCAACGCGCTGAACCGGCTGGACTTGACGAATCTGACAGTCATCCAGCGGGCGCGGGAATTGGACCAGTATCTGTTCAGCGGCGCGCAAACCGCGATGCTGGTGCTGGAAGATGCGCGGGCGGGGGACGTTCTGGATTACGCCTACACGATCCGGGGCGCCACTCCGGTCGGATCGGGCAAGTTTTCGCATTTGGTGACGGTGCAGGAGCACGAGCCGGCGGACCGGCTGACGACCCGGCTGCTCTGGCCCAAGGAGCGGCGATTGTATAAGATGAAGAAGGGGACGGATTCGGAGCCGGCGGTGGTCCGGAAGGGGGACTGGACGGAGTACACGTGGGATTACCGGAATGTGGAGGGACTGGAGGACGAGGATTCGCTGCCGGTGTGGTATTATCCGCTGCCCTGGGTGCAATTGAGCGAGTTCCAAACTTGGGCGGAGGTCAACCAGTGGGCGTTGGGGGTTTTCACCAACAAGGCGGCGATGTCGCCGGAATTGACGCGCCAAATTGGACTATGGCGCGGCCTGCCGGACGCCGGGCAGCGGGTTCTGGCGGTGCTGCGGTTTTTGCAGGAGGAGGTCCGGTATCAAGGAGTCGAAACGGGGGCGGGCGCCTACGAGCCAGCCAGTCCGTCGGTGGTGTTTGCCCGGCGTTTCGGGGATTGCAAGGACCGGACGTTGCTGTTTGTGACGGTTCTCCGGGCGCTGGGGATCGAGGCGTGGCCGGTTATGGTGGCCGGGGATTTGCGGCAAACTCTGCGCGACTGGCAGCCGACGGCCAGCCGGTTTGATCACGCGCTGGTCCAGGTGACGGTGGGCGGGCGGGACTATTGGCTGGACCCGACGGCGAGATTCCAGCGCGGCCCGCTGGAGGCCCGGTCGTGGCCAAATTACGGATGCGGCCTGGTGGTTCGTCCCGGAACGACGGGGCTGGCGGACATCCCGGAGTCGCCGGTGCGGCCGAAAACGACAGTGACGGAACACTTTTTGGTCCGGCTCCCCGGCCAGCCGACGGACTTGAAGGTGGTGACGGTGGGGGACGGGCCGGACGCGGAGATGATGAGAAAGGAGTTTTTCACCGACGGGCGACTGGTGTGGCAAACGCGGGACTTGGGCCGGTTTGCGGCGGTCTATCCGGATATCGAGCTGGCGGCCCCGTTGGAATATGTGGACAACGAGGAGGAGAACGAAGTGGTGACAACCGAGTATTACCAGATCGGGCGGATGTGGCGTCCGACGCCCCCGTGGGCCGGATTTGTCTGCCGGTTTAATTCGGAGAACATTGAGTGGGTGGCGCGCAGGCCCAAGACGCCATTGCGCACGATGCCCCTGGGATTGAGCTATCCCGACCATGAGGTGTTTCGAGCGGAAATCACCCCCCCGCAGTGGATGCCTGTGGATTTGATGGATCGGACCATATCGAGTCCGGCGTTTTTTTTCCACAAGGTGGTGGCGGTGAGGGCGGGCATAATCCTGATGGAGGAGGATTTTGATTCGTTGACAGACGCCGTGCCGGCGGAGGAGATGCCGGCGTATTTGGGGCAATTGGAAGGGGTGTTCAGACTGACTGGTTTCACGCTTTTTTCCAACTGAAAGGGAGGAGCAAGATGAGACTTGGCAATCGCGGCGGGGTGGGTTTACTTAGAGGCATGATCGGAAGATTGGACAGGGGACCCGGGCGGCGGGTCTGGCGGGCGCGGCCCTGGCTGGCGCTGCTGGCGATGTGCGGCTGGAGTTTTTCGGCGGGCGCGGGGGAATTGGCGCCGCTGAAGATCCAATTGCCGGCGCCGGCGTTCGTCGGAACGCCCACCAGCAGCCCCGGCTCCCCCCAGGTGGAGAAGCCCGCGCCGCGTGCGGCGTTCCTGGCGCCGCCGGATGTGACCAATGTGGCGCTGGGCAAGAAAGTGACCAGCGGGGACACCAACGCGATCGCGGACAACCTGGCCAAGATCACGGACGGGGAGAAGGAGGCGCTGGAGAACAATGTGGTGTTGCTGCGCAAAGGGCCGCAATGGGTGCAAATTGACCTGGGCGGACCGCAGGAGATATACGCGGTGGTGATCTGGCATGCCTTCGACCGGCCGAAGGTGTGCCACGGGGTGGTGGTGGAGGCGGCGGACGACGCGGAATTCACGCGCAACGTGCGAACGCTCTTCAACAATGACACGGAGAACCAGGACGGGCTGGGGGCGGGAAGCGACCGGGAGTATTTTGAGACGCACGAGGGGAAATTGGTGGACGGGAAGGGAACGCGGGCGCGCTACGTGCGGCTTTACTCCAACGGCAGCACGGAGGCGAAGTACAACCAGTACACCGAGGTGGAGGTTTATGGGCGGCCGGCCAAATGAGCAGGAGCTTTAAGTGGTGCCTGCTGGCGGCGGTCCTGCTGGGCGCGGGGTTGCGCTGCGCGCGACTGGATTTCCGGCCGCTGCACACGGACGAATCGGTCAACGCGATCAAGTTCCGCCAATTGTGGGAGGGGGGCGTCTATCGCTACGATCCGGTGGAGCACCACGGACCCACGCTGGCTTACGCCACGCTGGCGTGGCAGAAGCTGACGCTGGCCCCGGATTTCGCGCTGTGGAGCGACACCCGGCTGCGGTCTCTGATGGTTCTCTTTGGGGTCGGACTCATTTTGCTGCCGCTATTGGTGTCCGACGGCCTCGGCAGGAACGGCGCCCTGGGCGCGGCGTTCCTGACGGCGGTGTCGCCGGTGATGGTTTATTACAGCCGGGATTATATTCACGAAATGCTGCTGGTGTTTTTCACGTTTGTGGCGCTGGCGGCGGGATGGCGGTATGTCCGGGAGCGGAAGCCGCGGTGGATTGTGCTGGCGGGGGCGTGTGTGGGATTGATGCAGGGGACGAAGGAGACGTTTGTTTTCAACCTTGAGGCGGCGGCGGCGGCGTGGCTGCTGACCCGGTTTTCCATGCGGGGCGCGGCGGCGGTCAAAACGACGAAGGCGGCGCCGGGAGTCAAGTGGTGGCATCTGGCGGCGGGGGCGACGGCCTGGCTGGCGGTGGCGTTGCCGCTGTTCTCCTCGTTCTTCAGCAATCCGGACGGCCCGTTGGACGCGCTGCGAACCTACGAGTATTGGATAAAAAACGCGGGGGGCGGCTCGCCGCACGTCCACGGGTGGAGCTTCTACTGGCTGCGCCTGCTTTTCTTCCACGTCCAAGGAGGGCCGGTGTGGAGTGAGGCGCTGATACTGGCGCTGGCCGCCGGCGCGGGCATCGCCGCATTTGGCCGGCGGGGATTGGCGGGCGCGAACACCGCGTTCGCGCGATTCCTGGTTTTTTACACGGCCATCCTGGCGGCGATTTACACCGCGCTGCCCTATAAAACGCCCTGGTGCGCGCTGGGCTTCTGGCACGGGGCGATACTGCTGGGCGGGGTTGGGGCGGCGGCGCTGGTTTCCGGCTTGAAACGGCCCCGGCTGAGGATCGCGGCGGGGATTGTGTTGTTGATAGGCACGGGCCAGCTCGCAATCCAGGCCTGGCAGGCGGGGGTGGAGTATGGGGCGGACCCGCGCAACCCGTGGTGCTACGCGCAGACTTCGCCGGACATTTTGAATCTGGTGGGCAAGGTGAGGGCGCTGGCGGAAGTCTCGCCGCAGGGCGGCGGGATGCGCATCAACGTGATGGCGCCGGAGGACGATTACTGGCCGCTGCCGTGGTATCTGCGGCGGTACGGCGCCTCGGGCTGGTGGGACGAAGTGCCGGCGGACCCGCGAGTGCCGGTGGACCCGTATGCGCCGGTGGTCATCGTCTCACCGAAACTGGAGGCGGGACTGGACGCCAGCAAGGCGGGCGTCGGCCCGATGTTTTTTGAGTTGCGGCCCGGGACATTTTTGGAGCTGTACGTCCAGACGAACCTCTGGTCGGCGTATCTGCAACATCAGGCGCAATCGTTGACACACGATCCATAGGGCCGAGGCGAAGGCAATTTCTGGATTGGGGCGGGAAAATGTACTGACAATCAGGCCCTTGTGGGGAATAATGTCCGCGATGAACATCCAGCAGGCGACCCGGCAGTACGAATCTTGGCTGGGCGGTCAAATCCGCGTGGTCCGCGACGACCTGGAAGCCAAGCACGAGTTGATGGCGCGGGACGCTTTTTTGTTTTTGCGCGCCACGTTCTATCGGTGGATGCAGGTTTTCCCGGAGCTTTGTCCCAAGGCGGCGGGCGCGCCCGCGGTGCTGGCGGTGGGGGATTTGCACGTGGAAAACTACGGGTCGTGGCGCGACACCGAGGGCCGGTTGGTGTGGGGCATCAATGATTTCGACGAGGCGTATCCGCTGCCTTACACGGTTGACCTGGTCCGGCTGGCCGCCAGCGCGGCGCTGGCCATTGAGACGGGGCATCTGTCGCTGGTCCCGGCCCGTGCCAGCGCGGCGATTCTGGAGGGATACAGCAAAGGGTTGGAGGAGGGCGGGGAGCCATTTGTGCTGGCCGAGAAACATCCTCTGCTGCGCAAGGCGGCGACTAGCCGGCTGCGCGATCCGACGTTGTTTTGGGAAAAATTCTCCAAGCTGCCGTCAGCCGGGCCGGTGCCCGCAAAGGTGATGACCATGCTCAAAGAGGCCATGCCGGAACGGGGTCTGGCATTTCGTGTGGCGCACCGGCGGGCGGGGATGGGGAGCCTGGGCCGGGAACGATTCACCGCCATCGCCGACTGGCGCGGGGGGAAAATCGCGCGCGAGACCAAGCCGTTGCTGCCGTCGGCCTGTGTCTGGGCGGGCGGATTGTCGAAGAAGGAGATTTACTATGAGCGGATTGTGTCCGGCGCCGTGCGCGCGCCGGACCCATTCCTGGGGGTGGTGAATGGATGGGTGATGCGGCGGCTGTCGCCCTTTTGCAGCCGGATTGAGCTGTCGCAGTTGCCGCGCGGGCATGATGAGGAGAAACTGCTGCGGGCGATGGGGCGGGAGCTGGCCAATGTTCATTTGGGCGCGGGCCGGGCGATCGGGGCGGTGAGAGGGGATCTGCGGCGGCGGAAAGCGGACTGGCTGGAGCAAGCCGCCGGGGTGATGGCGGAGGCGACGCGGGACGACTGGAGGGAATGGCGGAAGGGGACGGGCTGAGAGCACGACACCGGGGCGGACCGAGTCGCGCGACCCGGTCCGGCGGCGTCCTGATTGGCAAAGGCAGGGGATTCGACCATCGGGTTTGGATTAGAAAGGCAAGGAGCGGGATTAGGATTAAGAATAGTTTTGTTTAGGTTTAAGAATACCTTATGGCGGAAACCGGTTTCTTGGGCTATATTCATGCCATGAATAGCACTAAGTTCTGTTTCACCGCCGGATCCTGGCCGGTCCAAAAGGGGCTGGTTCTGCTGGGAGCCATCGGATTGACGGCGGCGACAGATCCAAGGCTCCTGGCCCAGCCGGCGTCCGCCGGCGCGCCTTCCAGCGCCATCATTGGATCGCCGATGGGCGGGCTTCCCGGCGGCGCGCCCGGGGGGGCCATTGTGGGAACCCCACCCACCAATCTTCCCGGAGGAAGGCCGTCTGGAGCCATCGTGGGATCCGCAGGGGCCAGCCTCGCGGGGCGCACCAACTCCAAGGCGGCTCCGAAAGACCCACCCTCGACCAACCACCCGGCGCGGAGAACGAATAGTTGGACGTATTCCGACCCACCCGGAGCATCCCCGCCGCGGGGAGTGACCGGCGCCCCAACGAGCGCAATCATCGGATCTCCGCCGCGGGGCGTCATTGGATCCCCGCCGCGGGCGATTGTGGGATCTCCGGGCGCCAGCGCGGGACAGTCCACCACTTCCAAGGCGGTTGCGGCAAGCCCAAAGACAAACAACGCGCCACGGAGAGCCGTCGCGCCCCAGACCAACAACCCCGCGCGGCAGACCAACGATGCCGCGCCGCCGGCAAACAGCGGGGTGTACACGAATTGGTACCATCTCTGAAGTTCCATCCTACTCGGCGGTGAGCCAGACTTGGGAACGGCTGCGTCCGAAGGGGCCGAAGGGCGGGGTGTTGGTGGCCGGGGCCGAGGAAGCGCCATTGAAGAGGCTGTCAAGACGATTGTTGCGGGCGTAGTTGGGGACGGCCAGCAGGGGGCTGCCGTCGGCCCAGACGCCTTTGATGGCCATCACGCCGCGCAGGAGGCCGGGCCGCCACTCGGTCGTCAGGGGGGCGCCGCCGAGGGCGGCGTTGAGTCTCACGTTGTCCGCGCGCTCGACGTTGTAGATGAGGGGGCCGTAACGCAGGGAAACCAATCCCCGGTCGGCGGCAATCCTGGAGTCGGCGGTGACGCGCTGGACTTGCATGGGGAGGAGGAGTTCGATTTTGTCGCCGGCGGTCCAGGTCCGGTGGATGGCGGCGTAACCATTCTGGATATTGGGTGTGATGTTCTGGCCGTTGACGGAGAGGGAAATGATGCCGCTGACGGCGGGGGTTTCGGTGTAGAGGCGGCTGGTGCTCCGGTCGGGGGCGCGCAGATGGATGGTGAAGGTTTTGGACTCCTTGGGATTGACTGTGATGGAAACCCGGCCGCTCCAGGGATAGTCGGTCTTTTGGACCATCTGGAGGTCGGTGCCGGCGATTTTTTCCACGTTGATGGCGCCGCCGATGTAGAGGTTGACGTAGAGGCCGTCGTCGCCCTTGGCGTAGGTCCAGGTGGGGATCATGAGGAGGGTGCGGGGGATGTTGCCGACGCAGCAGGGGCAGGGGTTCCAGGGGTTGCGCTGGCCGCCGACGAGGGGGTTGTCGTAATAGAAGGTGCGGCCATCCAGATCAATGGCGCCGAGGAGGGCGTTGTAGAGGGTTTCCTCGTATAGATCGGCGTATTTGGCGTCGTGGTAGGCGAGGTTCATTTTGTATTGGAAGAAGACGAGGCCGCAACTGGAGCAGGACTCGCAGTAGGCGTTGTTGGGGAGGGAGAAGTTGGTGCCGAAGCCCTCGGAGGTCTCGCCGCTGCCGATGCCGCCGGTGACGTAGTATTTTTTGTT